>JAFAPL010000765.1 GCA_019247135.1 Chloroflexota bacterium
AACGAGCACCACCAGAATGGCTATGGGCTCATGCCATCGCCGAACATCATCGCCGCGACGCTCACTCGACGGACGTCACGTGCGGCGATTTGCGTGATCGGCAACTCCATCGCGCTGTACAACCCGCCAATTCGGGTCGCGGAGGAATTCGCGATGCTGGATGTGATGTCTGGCGGTCGCCTGGTGGCCGGTTTTCCCGTGGGCACGCCAATGGACACCAATTTCTGCTATGGCCAGATTCCGGCACTCACGCGCGACAAATACATGGAAGCACACAGTCTGATCATGCGCGCATGGGCGGAAGAGGAACCGTTTGCGTTCGACGGGAAATACAACCAGTTGCGCTGGGTGAACTGCTGGCCAAAGCCGATCCAGAAGCCGCATCCGCCGATTTACATCCCGGGTGGCGGCTCCATCGAGACGTACGACTTCTGCCTGGACCACGACTACAACTATTCGTACCTGTCGTTTTATGGATACTTAGCCGCCAAGAGCCTCATGGACGCGTACTGGGAGCGCGTCGCCGCGCGAGGCAAAGACGAGTCGCCATTCCGCGGCGCCTTTGCGCAGATCATCGCCGTTGCGGATACGGATGCGGAGGCCGAGCGACTGTATAGTGAGCATATTCTGTATTTCTTCAACCGCTGTCTGCATGTCTTCCCGGGCTTCCTCGATCCACCCGGGTATCGCACCATAAAAACCGTCAAAGCAACCTCATTGCAGCGGCTCCAGCGCATGCAGCAGCGACAGGAGGAAGTCACCTGGCAGAGACTGGTCGACGGCGGCATGGTCATCGCCGGCAGTCCGGAAACAGTGCGTCAGCGGATGGAGGACCTGATCAGGACACTCCACGTCGGGCACGTGTTCTGCCTGCTCCACACCGGCAATCAACCGGACGACAAGACGCGCCACAATACCCGTCTTTTCGCTCAGGAGGTCATGCCGAAGCTCCGCCACATGTGGCCGGAGTGGCAGCACGATGACCGATGGTGGATCCATCCGCTCGAGGAGCGCGTTCGACCTGAAGCTCCCGCGCGAGCCGCGGTCATGGCATGAATTCACGCAGCGTCAGCACTGCACGCGGAGCCGAGGTCCGCGTGTTCGAGTACGGCAGCTCGAACGGTACGCCAGCAGTTTTCATGCACGGACTCAGCGGATTACTCGATGATTGGCGGTTTCTCGAACTTCTTGCCAGGGAGCACCGCGTCATTGCGCCCGAACTGCCAGGCTATGGCGAGTCCACCGGTGAAGAGCTATTGGAGGACATGCTCGATTTTGCGCTGCACGGGTGGGACATTCTTCGCGCGCTCGATGTGAACGATGCGCATCCTATGCTGATCGGGCATTCACTGGGCGGGATGATCGCCGCTGAGATGGCGTGCCTCGCGCCGGAGCTGATCGATAAGCTGGTGCTGATCGATCCCCTGGGGCTCTGGCTCGACGCGTATCCAATCGTCGATGCGTTCTCGCTTTTGCCGTACGAATTTGCGGAATACCTATTCCACGACGCGGCACGCGCGCAGGCATTGCTGCCCGGCACGAGCGACCTGGCCAACGAGGATGAACTGAGAGATTTCTTCGCGGGAAACTCGCGCCGGCTTGGAACCGCTGGCAAAATGCTCTTCCCGATTCCAAACCGGCGAGTTTCGAAGCGCCTGTATCGCTTGCGGGCGCCAACGCTCGTCGTGTGGGGCGAACAGGACCGCTACGTCCCGCCGGCCTACGCGGAACACTGGGCTGCCCTGCTTCCGTCGGCAGATGTCGTCCGCATCGCCGAGGCGGGGCATATGCTGCCGTACGAACAGCCCGAAGCTCTGGCTCAGGCGGTTGCCGCCTTCGCGGGCTGATTCTCCGTAGTCGGTTACTGGGTCAGCCAGACAACGAGCTACAGTACTGGCTCAGTTACGCATGCCGACCAGGACTCGATCGACCGTGCTCGACATCGAGGGGCACGAAGTCGTGATCACCAATCCCGACAAGGTGTTCTTCACCCGCACGGGGCATACCAAGCTCGACATCGTCAACTACTATCTGAGTGTCGCCGAGGGCGCCATCCGCGGCGTGTTCGGACGTCCGATGGCGCTCAAGCGCTACGTGAACGGTGCCGACGGCACACCCTTCTACCAGAAGCGCGCGCCAACCTCACGTCCGGACTGGATCGAAACGGCCGAGCTGAGCTACCCGTCGGGTCGAACGGCCGATGAGATCGTCGTTCGCAATGCCGCGCAACTGGCCTGGGTCATCAATCTTGGCTGCGTCGACCTGCATCCTCACCCGGTCCGCGCCGAGGATCTCGACCATCCGGATGAGCTGCGTGTCGACCTCGATCCGGTGCGTGGCATTGGATGGCCGCAAGTACGCGATGTCGCAATGGTGTGTCGAGAGGTGCTCGACGATTTCGGCCTGATTGGCTGGCCGAAAACCTCGGGTTCGCGCGGGTTTCATATTTATTGTCGGATTCAGCCGCGCTGGACCTTCGACGAAGTCCGGCGCGCAGCCGTCGCCTTCGCGCGTGAAGTGGAGCGCCGGGCGCCCGCGATCGCCACCGCGAAGTGGTGGAAAGAAGAGCGGCAGGGCGTGTTCGTCGATTACAACCAGAACGCGCGCGACCACACCACCGCCTCGGCGTATTCGATTCGGCCGACACCGAATGCGCGGGTGTCGACGCCTTTGCGATGGGCCGAAGTGCCGACGTGCACGCCGGATTCGTTCACGATCGACACGGTGCCTGGGCGGTTCGCCTCGATGGGTGATCCTGAAGCTGACATGGACCAGGTTGCGGGGTCGCTGGAGCCGCTGTTAGCGCTGGCCGCGGAACAGGGCGCCCTGGAGGCGCCCCGAACTGGCGAGGTGCCCGCGCCGGCGCCTGGCAAGAGCGCCGGTCCCACAGGCCGGCGGCGGACGACGGCACCATTGATCGAGATTGCGCGCGCGGAGTCGGAGCGTGAGGCGATGGACGGATTGGAGCGTTGGAAGGAGCGCCACGGTGACGTGTGGCCATACCTCCAGCCGAATGACGTGCTGGTCGACAACATGCGCGGTCGCGTGACCACGTGGACGCGCATCCGGCTGAACTTGCAGCATGTGCCCGAGGCGGAGCGTCCGCCACAGGAGCCGCTCGAGGTGGACTACGATCCGTGGGCCGCTTACACCGGGCCCGGATAACGGATACGCACGTACGAGAGCGCGCGGCGGCCGTCGTACCATGGCCCGATGACTGAGCCACTGCAGCGCGAGGCGCGGGGCGGCGTCGCGATTCTCACTTTGAACCGTCCACAGGTGCGCAACGCGATCGACGGCGAAACGCGGACCGCGCTGCGTGCGGCAGTTCAGCAGATTCAACAGGATCCTGATGTCCGTGGGGTCGTGCTGACCGGTGCGGGAACGGCCTTCTGCTCGGGTGGCGACGTCAAGGGCATGCAGGATCGCCATGCGGCGGGCTCGGATGTGGCGGGTTATGGCTGGCGCCGCCAGCACGAGCTCCACGAGATCTTGCACTCCCTCCACTTCCTCGATCGTCCAACCGTTGCAGCAGTCAACGGACCTGCTTTCGGTCTCGGGCTGGATCTGGCGCTGTGCTGCGACTTCATCTTCGCGTCGGAGCGCGCGACCTTCTCGGCGGGATTCGTCCACCGTGGGCTGGTGCCGGATGGTGGCGGCATGTTTTTCTTGCCTCGCCGGGTCGGCCTCGCGCGGGCGAAGGACCTGATCTTTTCGGGCCGCACCGTTGCGGCCGGTGACGCGTTGGCGATCGCGCTGGCGGACCGCGTGTTCGAGCACGAGTCGCTGCTCGAGGAGACGTGTGCGTATCTCGAAGAGCTGGCCCGTCTACCGCGGACCGCGCAGGCGCTGGCCAAGAACGTGTTGAATCGCACGTTCGAGCTCAGTCTGGACGAGGTCAACGCGCTGGGCGCGCAGGCGCAGGCGATCTGCTATACGACTCCGGAGCATACCGCCGCCGTCGAGGCCTTTCTCAACCGGCCTCGACGGTAGCACCGGGGGCACCCGTGGCAGAGACAGCCCTGGGATTGCAAGCGGGCTCTTCTCTCGTTGGACCCTCCGAGAGAGATGTACCAGCGTGCGTTCAGTGCGCGCCGTTGGCGGTCAATGCAGCCATCGCATCCTTGAGCGCATTCTCGAGCCCCTCACCACTCGCGATGGCAAGGTTGAAGGTCAGCTCGTCGATCTTGCCTCTGTATTGATCGCGGATCGCCTGGCGTTTGCGATACGTGTTGACGCGCACATCGTTGATGCCTTTGGTAATGGCGTCGTCGCCGCTGGCCGGGACGTTCGCCGCCGGAGCCGCGGCCACCGTCGTCGGAGCCGACGCATTCGAAGCCATCGGCGTGGGCGTTGCGGCGGCCGGGGGTCCGGCCACGGTGAAGACGAATGAGCCGTCATTCGGGTCACCATCGTCGCCCGACACGTTGTGCCAGACGACGGTGTACGTGCCCGGGCCAGCGCCACGTAGCGGCACGCTCGCATTCGTCCGATGCTGGAGGTCGATCTGCGCCGGCCCGGTGGTCACTTCGGTTCCGTCTGGGCCTCTAACGTTGAACTGCATGGCTGCGAGCTCCTCGGTGAACGTCACCTGCAGGATGGACGGTAACGTCTGCACCGTGCCGTTGGACGGCGGATTGGAGCTGGAGTACTGAGCGTGCGCGGAAGCGACCTCAGCAGAAGCAACAGCGAGAACAAAAAGGAGGACTGAAGGCAACGCAATTCGCAAATGCATACTGATGTCTCTCCTCATGGAATGAAGTTGCGAGCGGGGACAACGCCCGCCAACATGGCGGCGACGGCCAGGACCAGGACGCCTGCCGCGAGCTCGAGACGTACACCGCGAACGAACGGCACGCCCACGCGCGTGAGCGTGTTGACGCCTGCCAGGATCGTCATCACGGCGAGCAGTACCACTTTGACAAGGACGAGCTGGCCGTACGTGTTGTTCACGAGTTCGTCCCAGCTACCTATCTCGAACGCGGCCTGGAGCGCGCCGGAGAGGGCGACGACGCCGAGCGCAACGAGCCCCAGGCGAGAAAAGCCGCGGATGACACGCGGGAGCAAGGGTTCGTTCCCGCTGGAATAGCGCAGCAAGGGCGCGAGCGCGAGCAGCAGAGCCAGTCCGCCGACCCATGCCGCCGCCCCGATGACGTGGAGCCAGTCAACCAGAATTCCCAGGCTGGCCCCACTCGGCAGCGCCGCGCCATGACTGGTCAGGCTGGTGGTGAGCAGGATGGCCGGCACCATCGCAATCGCGGACTCGGCCGCGACCCCCTCCACGCCCCAGACGCCGATCAGCGCAACCGCCGCCACTTCGATGCCGAATCGCGGCCACCAGATGGCCGCGAAGCGACCGCGGCCGAGCAGGTCGATCAGCGGCTGACCGAGCCCTTGCACCAGCGGCACGTTGGCGGCGGCCGCGGCCTGCGCCACGGCGGCGTAGAGCGTGCCAACGACCAACAGCACACCGGCGACGAGGGCGAGGCGCCGTGTCCGCCGCGCACCACGCTCGGCAAATGCAGCATCACCTGGGCGCAGCAGCGGCGCGATCACCAGCTTCCACGTTGCCAGCCCGCCTCCGAACACGCTGGCCGCGAGATAAAACCACCAGCGCGCAAGGGTGGTCTCGGGCGTGCTGGTGTTCTGCACTGATTGGACCGTTGTGCTCGCAAGTTCGGCTCTGACCGGGACGCCGACAAACAGCGAATACTGCCCCCCGTCGGGGTGGACGTCGATCGTCGACAGGCTGCGCCACTGCACCGAATAGGCGCCATTGCCCAGATTCGATGGCAGTGAGACGACCAGCAACCGGTCATTGTTCGGATCGACGTGGCTATCGCCCAGGTCGACCTGGGTCCCGTTCGCATCGACAACTCGCACGTTGCTGAAAACGGGATCGATCGGCTCGCTGAAGAGCAACTGGACATCGGACGGAGCGCGGGCCAGCGACTCACTCGAGGACGGCGTCGCGCGTAGCAGGACAGCATGCGCTTCGGTTGTCTGTTGGATCAGCACCACCAGCAACGCAGCACATCCAGCTGCAAGCGCGAGCCGTCGCTGCATTACGAAAAGGTCGGCTCCCCGGTTTGCGGATCTACGGTGAAATCGAATTCCGCCTTGGCGTCGTCGAAGATGTTCGTGCGACGCACGATGGCCTGGGCGTGCCAGGAGCCCGGAACCGAGACCTCGTCGTTGTTCAGGACCCAACCGCCGTCACCGCTCGGCTTGGTGTCCAGCAAGTCATCTCCGAGGTCAGGCCGCGACAGATCGATGCGGATGCGTTCCACTCCAGACGTGTTGTTGAGGTCCACGCGCAGCATGCTCGAGCCGTCTTGCGCGGCTGTCACCGTCAGGCTCGCCATCAGGTCGGCCGCCGGAGCTTGCTTCTGGGCTGAGCCGTTGATGATCCCAACTGGGCCACCGCTGATCACGAACGCGAAGAACCCCTGAGCCTGGTGGCCGTCCTTGGCGTCCATGGTCGTCCAATCGACGGTGTACGGACCCGGCGCCAGATCGCTCGTCGGACTGATCGATGCGACAGCGTTGCCACTGACCGGATCGACGTTCGTCGGCTGAGGTGCACCGCTGGAGTCGAGTAAGACTAGCGACGACTGGTTGGCCACGATTGGATCGTCGTAGTTGATGACGATGTGTGCGGGCGCGTTGTCGAGCCGCGCGTTCGGAATTGGATTCATCGTTTGCGGCCTGGCATGCGCGAACACCGCCGTGCCAGGGCTCGCGACGAGCGCAGCCAGCGCAAATGAGGCCGCGCTGCCGAATCGAAGTGCGCGCTTAATGGACATCAATTCTCCTGAGACTCATGGGGCCGCCGACCGCGTCGGAGCCGGCGCGGCCGTGTCACCCGGATTGCCAAAGGTCGCGCGAGCGTAGTTGATGACGTCCCACCGCTGCTCTTCGGTCAGCGTGTCCTTCCAGGCCGGCATCGCCGAGCCCGGGAAGCCGTAGCTGACCCAGTAGAACAGTTCGCCGTCGGTGTGCACGCCTGGCGCGGTGTGCACGCGCAGGTCGGCCGGGCGGGGCACCAGCCGCAAGCCCGTGGGTCCGTCGCCGCGCCCCGTTTCACCGTGACAGGTTTCACAGTACGTCGTGTAGACGGCCTCGCCCTGGGCGAGCGAGTTCGCGTCGGGTGGCACGGGGTCGCGGATGTTCACCACGTCGAGTGGTACCCCGTTTCGCTGCTCGGAGACGTTAACGTAGCCACCGCACGCCAGAATGACGACGGCGGCGCCCAGGAGCGCGCCCTGTCGCTGCATCGCACGACGTCGTCGCGGCTGTCGTGCAGCGCGGTAGATCGCCAGCGCACCGACGCCGATCCCCGCCGCGAACAGGAGGTACGAGACGCTCACCATCGGCGACGGCAGCAGCGGATACGCACCGAACGCCGTCGTCGTCTCAGCCGGGGCTCCGCCGGGTCCGGCTACCAAGAAGCGGAGAGCGCTGCGCGCGTCGTCCTGATCGGTGCGTCGCACCAGCAGCTCCGCCTGCCACGTGCCTGCCTGAGACAGCATCGGCGACGTGCTTTCCCAGGTGTCGGGCGACGTGCTGGACTGGCTGAGCACGAGCGGCTGACTCCCGAGCTGAGCATCCAGATAGGTAAGCGTGAGCTGCACGCGCTCCACTTGATTCGGATCAGTCCCGGGCAGCAGCACGGCAAAGCGGTTGATGCCAAGCGACGCTGGCGTGATCTGGACGCGCGCGGTCAGTCCGTTTGCGTCGACCTGGCGGTCGACAGGCCCGCCGGACAGATCGTTGGACTGGCGTGCGAGCTCCTCGCGCGCTGGCTGGAAGCCCGTCAGCACCGCCGCCACGATCAGTACGAGAACGCCCACTGCAAACTCGCCGCGGACAGCCCACGTGAACCGACGCGCGACGTCCGACGCGGCTGCCGCGGAACCTGTTGCGGCGAGCACGGCGAGCCGCGGCCTGGCGATCATCAGGTTGAAACTCGCCAGGGCCAGCATCACCACCAGCAGTGCGACTTTCGCCGTGATGCTCAGCCCGTAGGCTGTTTGAACGAGCCCTGACCACGAACCGACTTCCAACCATGCCTGAAACGTTCCGCTGGCGATAATGGCGAAGACCGAGACCCAGGCCAGATTCGAAAAACGTGAGACCGCGCGAGCAAGGACGCGATCGCCCGTGCCCTGGCTTGCGTCCACGGCGACCGGCAGCACATAGATCAGATTCGCCAGTCCGCCAATCCACGCGGCGACCGCGAGGAAATGCAGCCAGTCGGCGACGATCCCAAGATATGCCCCCGACAGCAGAGCAGCCGCGTGGCTGTTGAGACTGCTGGTGAGCAGCGCAAGGCCGCTCGCGATCAGAGCGACTCGACCGGGCCAGCGCCGCACGCCTCGAATCAGCACCAGCCCGAACGCGATCGCGACGAGCACCAACCGAGTCCACCATAGCGCCGCGAACCGGCCGCGGCCGATCGTGTCGAGCAACGGCTGGCCCAGGGCCGCCCACAACGGCGCGTTCGCGGCCGACGCCGCCTGAGCAACCGCCAGGTACAGCGTGCCGATCAGCAGTAGCAGGCCGGCAGCCACGGCCAGGCGACGGCTGCGCGCGGCGGCGAGGGGGAGGGCGGCAGGGTTCGCTCGACCGAACAACGGACGGAATACCACCTGCCATGCCAGCAGCGTGCCGAACAGCAGACTCGCCGCGAGCATGAACCACCAGCGACCGAGGGCTGTCTCGGGCGCGAACTGGGCTTGCGATGACGACGTCGCCGTGACAGCTGGGACCCCTTCGGCGGGCAGCGGGCCGACGATCAGCGGAAACGCGCCATCCACGCGATGGCCGTCGACGGCCGAGACCGTTTCCCACGCGACTGTGTACACGCCGTTGGGCAGCGAGTCGGGCAGTGAGACGATCAACGAGCGCGGGTCGTTCGGGGCGACGTGGCTGTCGCCACGGTCGACCTGCTCACGCTGGGCGTTCAGCAGTTGGACTTTGCTGAAACTCGGGTCGACCGCTTCGCTGAAATACAGCTGCAGCTGATGCGGCGCCTGGTCCACCTGGGACCCCGGCGCCGGATCAGCACGATCCAGGTTGGCGTGCGCCCAGGCGGTCGCGGAGCCGAGCGCCAGCAGAGCGACGAGCCCTGCTGCGACCCCGGCGACGCGCCAGGCTTTGCGAATCACGCCGTGTCGCGTTGCGGCGCGCCGACGCGTGCGGGTGTGGTTGTGCGTGGGCGCGTGAACCAGGCGCCAGCGGCCGCCACGATCCCGAGCACGCCGAGTGCGATCCCGACGTATGCGAGCGTGCGGGCGGTGCTCGCGTCAGCTTGCGCTGCCTGCACCGCTGAGCTGGTCTGCGCGGGATCAGGTTGGCTAACTGGAAATTGCAGTGCTGCCTGCGGCTGAACAGCGTCGAATTTGCCGTCCGCGGTGTCGAATTTCTCATTGATCTGCTGGTCGCCGATCGTGCCCACGAACGTCCACTGGTAATCGCCATCCCGCGTCGGGATCAGGTCAGCCACGTAGTAGCCGTCCTGGCCAAACACGGCCCGCAGCGGGAATTCTTTGGTGCTGGCGCCCTGGCGGATCTGGACTTTCAGGGTTTTGTCCGCGCCCACAACGGGCTTGTTGTCCGTGTCCGCGATCCGAATGCTCGCGGCGTTCTTCAGTCCGACATACGCCGGTTCGACGTCCCAGCCGACGGTCACGTTGTACTGGCCATTGCCGATGCCGCGGCGCTCGTGCGCGAGTACGCTGCCGGGCAAAAGCAGAAGGCCGATCAGCGCAGCGAGTGGCGCGAGCCGTATCAGCGCCCGTCCACGGGCGCCACGAATAGATTGCATGTTCTCACGCTCCCTTTCCAGTGCATTCGCGATTGGTGCTTAGCGAGAGTTGGAGTGCTTACGCGAACGCAGTCGTTGGAGGCGGGTGCGGCGGGGCTTCGTCGAGTTGACGCGCCGGCGCGACGTCGAGCTCGACACGGCGAGTCCGCAAGCTCGCGAAGAGGTTCATCGTCTGCATCGGCAGCGTTGGGCTCAGACCGAGCCCGGCGTCGTCCGAGGGAGTGGCACTACCCGCGGCGAACGCCGGCCCAATCGAAAGTACCGGTGTGCCGTGCGGAGCAGCAAGCACTTGCTCCAGTTGTTCGTGCGTGAGCAGCCGCCCGCCGTACAGGTGCAGGTGAGCGAACAGAGGATGGATCAGGTCGAACTGATGCACTCCGCGTCCCGTGCCGACCGGCGTCGTGCTCATCAGCAGCAACGCCAGGATGACTGGCAGGATGGGGCGGCGGTCCGATGTGGGCATCACCTGAGTGCGCCAGCGCGGCGGTGAGCGCAGTATGCGCCATCGATTAGACTCGCTGCATCCCCCACCTGGCCAGGAATGTGGTGGTCTGGGACAGCCATATGGCAGATCCACCGCTGATTCGCGCGTTCGAATCTCGCGATTATGATCGTCTGGCCTCGATCGAGGCTGCGATCGACCCATCCACGAGCACGACCGTGGACTGGCTACGCGAGCGCGACCAGACGCGTAATCCAGACCACCTGCACGCTCGCCTCGTAGCCGAGCACGACGGTGCGGTCGTCGGGTATGGACAGGTTGGCCATATGTGGTGGGCGTTTCATCCACGCCACTTCGTGATGCGGCTGAACGTCGAGCCGTCGCATCAGGGCCGCGGAGTCGGGTCGACACTCTTCACGCGGCTATTGGGGGTCCTGTCCGACTGGAACCCCGAAATGCTGGCGACGGATACGCGCGAGGACCGGCCGGCTGCCGTCCGGTTCCTGGAACAGCGCGGGTTCACAGAGCGGAACCGACGCTGGGAATCGCGCCTCGTGCTGGATGAAGCGCGTCTCGATCGTCGGAGGACGTTGCCCGTAGGCTTTGACGTCCGCACGTACGAACAGGAATACGCGGTGCGTGGAGATCGGCTGGCGAAAGAGCTCCATGAGCTCGAGATGGATGCGGCACGTGCGGAGCCGGCATACGAGCCCGGCAGCGAGATGGTCTTCGAGCAGTTCGTGGCCAACGAGCTGGACTCGCGCAGTTTCTTGCCCGATGGCGCGTTTCTCGCGTTCGACGGCGAGCGACTCGTCGGCGTCAGTCGCCTGCAGCGCGAACGCTCACGTCCAGACGCACTGCACGTTGGATTCACGGGCGTCCACCCCGACTATCACGGTCGCGGGATCGCGTCCGCGTTGAAGGTGCGGACGATCGAGTATGCGCGGGCGCACGGCTTCCATGACATTCGTACAGAAAACGACACGCGGAATGTGCCGATGCTGCGCATCAACGAAGCCCTGGGTTTTCGGCGCGGCATCGCGCAGATATTCTTCGAGCGCAAGGACTTCTAAACAGTCATGCCTTCGCCGGCGGCGCTCAGCAATGCACTTGCAAGTTGAACCCACGCGGGTCGAAGAACACTTGGCCGCGAAGAATGCGCGCTAGTAGCCCGCCGTTGCGGGAGCGCGCTCCCAGGCGTGTTCCCGCAGTACCTCTTCGTTGACGTCGGTGCCCCAACCGGGGCCGCTGGGAACGTACATGAAGCCGTCCTCGATGCGCGGCGGCGTCGTCACCATCTCGGCCTTCCACGGCACGTCGTCGACGTCGGTCTCCATGATGCGAACGTTCGGCAGTACCGCGCACATATGAATGGCGTGCAGGTCCGCCAGGTGGCTGTAGTAGTTGTGCGGCGCCACCGTCAGCTCGTACGCGTCAGCCATCATCCCGATCGCGTAGGCCTGATGAAAGCCGTTCCACGGCACGTCGATGATGGCCGTATCCACCGCGTGCAGCTCGAACACGGGTCGGTACTGGCGCGTCGATACCAGGCTTTCACACGATGCAAGGCTCTGCGGGATCGCTTCTTTGATCTGAAGCAACGCCTCAGGATCCCACGTGTCGAACTCGAGCCACTGCATGTTGAAGCGCTCCAGCAAACGGCCGATCTTGATCGCGCTGTCGGGTCGGAAGTTGTAGTTCAGGTCGAGCGCGAGCTGGGTCGTGTTGCCAGCTCCGTCGGAGAACGCCGCGAACAGGCGCTCGATGCGGTCCAGGATCTCGTCTGACACGACGCCGTCGGTTGAACCGAGACCACCGGCGAAACCGGGAAAGTACGTGCTGGCCGGGTCGCCGGGGATAACGATGTTCGTCTTGAGCGCCCGAAACCCACGCGCCTTCACCTCGCGGCCGAGTTCGACCACGTCCTGGTAGTTGCGCAACGGAGGCAAGCCGAGTGCTTGCGCGTGGCGGGCGCGGGTGGTGCCGCAGTGTGACCAGTACAGGGGCATGCGGTCGCGCATGGGGCCGCCGAAGAGCTCGTACACGGGCACGCCGAGCGACTTGCCTTTGATGTCCCAGAGAGCAAGCTCGACGCCGGCGATCGCTTTGTGGGAGATGCCGCCCAGATTCTGGCGCGCGGCCCGGAGCATGTCCCAGTAGAGGCGCTCGATCGCGCGTGGGTCCTCACCGAGCAGGAGACCTTCGAAGTCGCGGACGCAGCCGGCTACGCCGTACGGATTCCGGCTGTCGCTACATTCGCCCCAGCCGACCAGACCCTCGTCAGTTGAGACCTTGACGAAGGTCCACGGCCGCCACCCGGCGTCGCAGATGAACGTCTCTACCTTGGAGATGCGCATGCTTCCCGCTCCCTCGCCTCCCCCCGTTCAGGAGGATTTCCAAGGGGGCTTCGCCCCCTTGCACCCTCGAGGGTAAATCACCCCCTCGCCTGTTCTGGGGATTTCCCCGGAGGGTAAATCCCCCTCCCCTGTCTCAGGGGAGGGGGCAGGGGGTGGGGTCGACCCGCGCTAGGCGCGCTACGCGCTACGCGCTACGCAGCAGGCTGAATCTCGTTGATACGCTCACGCACCGAGTTCTTGTCGTCCTCCGACCCCATGCACCACTTCTTATCCAGATCCGTGAACTCGGTCCATTCAGGCGGCACGGCACTCTCGTGGAAGATCGCGCTCACCGGGCACTCAGGCTCGCACGCCCCACACTCGATGCACTCGTCGGGATGGATGTACAGCTTCCGATCGAGGTCATCCGACTCGATGTAGATGCACGACACAGGACACACGTCAACGCAGGACTTGTCCTTGTAGTCGATGCACGGTTGTGTAATCACGTACGTCATTCACGATGTCTCCCTGTGGTCGAGGAGCGGTCCAGCCACATTCTGCCGCATGTGCTAGCGTGGCCAACGTGACTTCGATCACATTCGGCTTCGACCACGTGCATCTCGTGGGCAGCGACCTGGACGCATCCGAACGCTTTTATCGCGACATGTTCGGCGCGGAAACCATCGGCCGCCGCGACGCGGGCGGCGGCGCCATCAATCTGTTGATGCGCCTCGACGGCGTGCACATCTTCATCCGTGGTCCGCGCGAGGGGGAACGGGTCACCGCCGACGGTAGCAAGGTTCGCTATACATACGACCACTTCGGGGTCGTCGTAAAGGACCTCCGCGGTGCCATCGAGGAGCTGCGCGGCAAAGGCGTGCGCGTCCTGCAGGAACCACGCGAAGGACGACCTGGTACTCACATCGCTTTCATCGAAGGTCCGGACCATACGCGCATCGAAGTGCTCCAGCGCGACGTACCTGTCGGCCAGTAACGCTAGCTGAGCAATTCGCGCACCTGCCGCAGCCGCGCAATGTGCGGCTCGGGCCCGTTGCCGGCGCCGCCGGTCCCAACAGATAGATGCGACGCGCCGAAACCGCGCCACATCTCGATCGTCTTGCGCCAGTCATCGGGTGTGCCCTGTGACGCGTCGAGACGACCTTCGATGCCGAACGATGCCGGGTCGCGGCCCGCCTCGCGTAGCCACCCGTGCACTTTGTCGATGGTTGCCTGCCAGCCGCCCTCGAGCGGACGAAGCGGTAGGTATCCATCCGCGATGCGCGTGGCGCGTTTGACGGCCGCTTCTGCGCTGGCACCTATCCAGATCGGGATCGGCTGTTGAATCGGCCGCGGATTGATACCCGCTGCTGAGACGGTATGAAAGCGGCCCTGGAACGTGACCACGCGCTCACACCACAAGCGTCGCATCAGCTCGATCTGCTCCTCGAAGCGACGCGCGCGATCCTGAAACCGCAGGCCAAGCGCCTGATATTCGATGGGGTTCCAGCCGATGCCGATACCGAGTCGAAACTGGCCACTCGTAAGCACGTCAATGTCCGCGGCCTGCTTGGCAGCCAGCACCGTCTGACGCTGCGGCAGGATGATGACGCTGGTCAGGTATCCCAACCGCGGCGCGACACCGGCCAGGAACGCGCCCAGCATGAAAGGCTCGCGCAGATACGACTCAATCGGAAAGACGCGGTCCAGCTCCGGGTGGTCGGCTTTCTCCGCACCCACGACATGGTCGGCGGTGACCAGAAACTCGAAGCCGAGGTCCTGGACCGCCTGCGCATACTCACGCATCGCGCCGACGTCCGGCCCAAGCTCGCTCTGAGAGAGAACGGCTCCAACCTGCATGAGCCGATGCTACCGGCCGTGCGGCGCGAGCCAATCGACGGCCGGCCCCTTCGGGACGATGCGATACGGATTCAACTGTTCATGCGTCATGTAGTAGTGGCGCTTGATGTGGTCCCAGTTCACGGTATCGCCGAAGCCCGGTCGCTGGAACAGGTCACGCGCGTATGCCCAGAGATTCGGGTAGTCGACAATCCTGCGTACGTTGCACTTGAAATGCACGTAGTAGACGGCATCGAAGCGAACGAGCGTCGTAAATAGTCGAATGTCGGCCTCAGTGAGTGCATTTCCGACCAGAAAGCGCTGTTTGCTCAGTCGCACTTCGAGTCGATCAAGCGCGTTGAACAACGCATCGACTGCCTCGTCATACGCCTCTTGCGACGTCGCAAAACCAGCTCGGTAGACAGCGTTGTTCACGTTCTGAAACACGTCGGCGTTGATCGCGTCGATCTCGCCGCGCAGCGCCTCGGGGTAAAGGTCTACGCTCGTGTCCGCCCATCGCTCGAACTTCGTGGCCAGGTCCGTGCTGAGCGTGTGGTAGTCGTTCGAGATCAGCTGCCCCGTTTTGCGATCCCACAGGCACGGCACGGTCCACCTGCCCTGGTAGTTGGGCTCGGTCTTCAGGTACGCCTGTGAGAGAAACTGAAACCCGTTCACCGGATCGGGGCCGTAGCTGCCGTCACGACTGTCGCGGAACGCCCAGCCGCGCTCGTCCCGGATCGGGTCGACCACCGTCATGCCGACGACGTTTTCGAGCTTTTTCAGTCGACGAACGATGATCGAGCGGTGCGCCCAGGGGCAGGCGAGCGACACATACAGGTGGTAGCGGCCCGGCTCAGCGGCGAACTCGTCAGTCGGATCGCTGCTGATGCGATGCCTGAACGCGTTTTGCTGGCGAACGAAGCGGCCGTGTCCGTCGGTCTCGGCTGAGAATTGCGGCCGTGAGGCAGTCTGCGTCATCGCCTTCGATTATGAAACGCCGCGAGCGCCGCCTCCACAGGCACGGTCCAGTACCGTTAGGGCATGTCTGCCAAGCTCACGCCGGAGCAGCTGGACGAGCTGCGCGCGATCGACAGTCCGACCATTGCCAATGCGATCGAGTACTTCAAGGCGCGCCCGCGCGTGGCCGGGTATTGCGGATCGAACGTCCGACTGCTGACGGACACGCCCGGCACGATGCTTGGCTTCGCGGTTACCTGCAAGGGCGACAGCACGACTGAAGACAAGGACCGGCGCGAGCACACGGAGCTGTACCGCGCCATCGCCGCGCTGGCGCCGTTGCCGGCGGTAGTGGTCATTGGCGACGATGGCGACGCATCGAAGCTGCACCTGTCGTGTCATGCCGGCGAGATGATGGCGACCACCATGAAACGTGTCGGGGCCGTGGGCCTGGTGACCAACGGTGGACTGCGCGACATTCGCGAGATCACTGCGCTGGGCGGGTTCCACTACTACGGACGTGGCCTGGTGGTGGCGCACGGGCGGCCGTGTATCTATGACGTCGGCGCGACCGTGAACATCGACGGCATGGAGGTGCACCCGGGCGACCTGCTGCACGGCGACGAGAACGGGATCACCGTCATCCCCGCCGACATTGCGACGGAAGTCGCGGCCAAGGCGCACGAGCATCGCGTGATGGAGCAACAGCGGCTCGAGGAAATCCTCGGCCCCAATTTTCACAAACAGTTCGAGCAGGCGACCCAGTACAGATAATTTTTGTTCGGAGCCGCTCATGAGCGGCTCCGCAAGATGGCGCATGCGCCATCTTGGCCAGCGGATCATGATCCGCTGGCATGCTTCGCATGGTCGGGGGGGCTCCGCCCCCCGCCGCCGTTCGCTGCTCCGCTGCGCTGCGCGCTCACTCCCGCGGCGACCCCCCGCATGACGCGTGCGTTCGGTCCGCTGATTAGGAACTTTGCAACGCTATGGGCGCCTTGTCTGGCCTGGCGGGGCAGCCTGGATTGCCGCCCACACCCTCTCCGGCGTAAATGGGATGTCCAGGTGTGTGATGCCGAGCGGCGAGAGGGCGTCGAGCACAGCGTTGGCGATCGCCGGCGGGCAGCCGTTTGTCCCCGCCTCGCCCACGCCTTTGGCCCCGAGCGGATTGAACGGACTCGGCGTCGCCGTGTGGTCGAGCGCCATCGGCGGCATGTCCCCCGCCCGCGGCAGC
>JAFAPL010000829.1 GCA_019247135.1 Chloroflexota bacterium
AAGGACGCTCGGCGGCGCGCGGCGCCGCCTGGCGTTCGGTTTCGCGCGCTTGCTCCGCACGCGCGGCGCGGTCGGCCTTGCGTTCCAATATCGCTGAGTAGGCCTCAGAAAGCGGACCGTCGAGCTCCGTGCGTAGAAGCTCATCCGGGAGCCCTTCAACGAAGAAGAGATGCGTCCAGGACACGCCGCGGACGTCCGCTCCGTTACGGATTCCGCGCAGCGCCGCTTCGGGATGACGCCGGACGATTGTTGCCAGCAGATTTCCGTCGACCTCGTACGACTGCATGTCATGTCGTATCAGCGACTCGGCCAGCAGCTCCACGTCCTCGCTGCCCCAGGTCTCAGGTGAATGCTGTTGAAGGATGCGTTGCAGAAGCGTGAGCTGCTCCTCAGGTGCCGCGACGCCGATACGAAGTACCGCAAGTGCATCGGGCAGAGCCAACCGCTGCGCCAGTTCTTCGCCGAACCGCGACCATACTCGACCATGCTGGCTGAGCAGCTCTGCGACGCGGACGAGGTCAGCATCTGATGTCAGGATGACGAGTGCGCGCCCGTACGCCTCAGCCTCCAACTCGTCGCTTAGGCCAGGGAACCTCTCGTGGAGAACGGGCAGCGCCTCTTGGACGCCCAGATGCGCGCTGGCCTGAGCGGCTTCGCGGCGCACGACATCGTTGGCGTCGCTTAGGAGCGGCAGCAGCCAGGTCGCCGTATTCTCATCGCGTCCGAGTCGGCGGAGCACTTCCACAGCGTTGCCGCGGGAGGCTGGCTCCAAGGCGCGCGTGGCATCGATGAGCTCCTGCAAGCGTCTGCGAACGACGTCGGGATGCCCAGCCGCCAGGAGCTGAACGGCCTCCTGTGCGCCCCTGAGCTGCCCGCGGGCCGCCCAGTCCATCCACACGCGTCGTTGCTGATGCCACGTCCAGATGATGTCGAATGCGTGCTCGGCCTCGTCATCGGTGCAATCAGCCGCGATGGTCCGGGCCCATCGCAGCGCATCGAGGTCGCGCAGCGCTGCACGCTGTTCCGGGGTGGCGTTGGCCCACACCAGGTCCAGACAGTGCTCGATGTCGCCGCGCAGCACTTCCTCGACCCCAAGGTCAGCAGCCGCGACAGCGCGAACGGCCTCGCCGGGGTCCGAGCAGCGCAGGAGCGCCTCGGCACACAGGGCCTCTTGCACCGTCCGTTGAGGAAACTCGGCACGGTCGGGAACATCGTTGAGCAGCGCAGCTTGGACAAGCCGCTCGCGGGTCGTTGCTGCATCCTCTTCCTCGGGTCCAGGCGGCGCGGCCAGCTCGCCAGTTGTTGCCTGATTGCGGCCGCGTAATTCAAGTCCGACCGCCAGCCGCTGGAGCCATGCAAGATACGAGGCGAGCGGCTTGCCTTGCTTCTGTGCCTCGCTCGACGCCATGGTCCGGACTGGGTCCAACAGCAGGTCGATCGGCCGGTCTGTCAGCTCATCACCCCTGACCAGTCGCTCGCCGACGGCCGCGGCATAGCTCGGGATACTTAGAAGGTTTGACGCGGTCGGGGCCCGCTCTCTCAGCTCCGCAAGTTTGGCCTCAGGCACGCCGCGTCGCGCCATGTAACGGGCTCCCCATCCATCACTGAGGACTATCCGCAGGCTGCGGAATCCGGCGGCGATGAGGCGGACGGCTTCGACCGTCGGCCGTGTCGTCACAACGTAGTCGTGTTGCGGCCAGCGCTGCACGGCGGAGAGCGCAGCATCGATGACCTCAGGCCGCCGGCCTGGTGGAACTTCATCTAGACCGTCCAACAAGATGATGTAGCTGCTGGTTTCCAGCCGCTCACGGGTCGGGACCGGGGTGGTCGCGTCAAACGCCCGAGCACCGGCAACCAGGCGCGCGAACGCGCGCCGCGGGTCCTCGCGGTCATCAAGGAGGCCCGGAAGCTCCCGGAGCGGGCAGAGCAGCGCCCTCTCGGCTGCAAATGGTTCGCGACCTGCGACGCATAGGAGCTGGGTTTTGCCCATCCCGGGCGGCGCGCTGACGAGCGCGCGGCCGCTGTCCAGCAGGTCACCAACGGTGACCCAATCCGTACCCATCCCCCAGTCCGCCCGCAACGCCTCGGCCTGGACGGCGGACGGGTCCGCGCCGGGCTCGACCTCCAAGAGCGCCGCCGGCTCGTAGAAAGGCACGGGCTCAGGCGCTTGAGCCGAGACGTTGTCCGGCGCGGGCTCGTTTATCGGCCCGAGCAAAAGCGCGGCTTGGTGCACCGCACGATGGTCGGATGTGTCGGGGTACGGGACCACTTCAAACAGCGGGTTAGCCAGCAGCGGAGCAAGCTCCTCGTGCCTTTGGCTCACGTCGAATTCCCTGAGCAGCAGGCGCTGTTTCTCTGCATCGCCAAGTTCGCTAGCGAGCCAGTCCAGCGCCTCCAGCAAATGGACCTCGGTCGGTGCGAATGAGAAGCCAAAGTAGACGACAACGTGGCGGGCCCATAGGTAGGTGAGCAGCCGCATGAACAGCTCGTTTGCGGCCAGCCGTTCCGTAGTCCGTCCGGGTAGGACAATGCTGCTTGGCTCCGAGGCGGTGCCGTGCAGGTGAAGAACTATGAGCTCGTTGGGTCCTGGTGCTCGGAAGGCCTTGGCGGTGTCTGGCACCAGCGACAGCGGCTGGCGTCCCATCGCGCTGGCGGCGCGCTCCAGGCAATCGTCGTAGTTGAACGTGGCGACGATGCCCGCGGGACAGAGCGCTAGCGCCTTTTGGGTTCGAGTGGGCTGAACCGGAATCGCGCTGACTGTCTCGGCGACGAGCACCTGGGTCTCCTCGATGCCGTAGATCGATTCGAGGGCGCTCACGACGGAAGCAAGGTCGCCGCTTCCCACGTCGGCCCCACGCTCGGAGGCCGTTCGGCTGAGGTCGGCCGCCAGGTCCCGGATGCCAGCCGGTATGGATAGCCCGGCGCCGACGCACGGCAGAACACGGGTTCGCTCCTGGCGAATGAGGTCAACGAAACCAGTCGGAAGGCCCTCAGCGTCCATCAGTGGTCCTAGTGTGACTGCGGCCGCGGCCGATGAACGGCCACAGCGCCCGCTGTACCGCCGGCGGACGCTCGCCCGCCGACCGACCGCGCTGTCGCATACCGACCGTGACGCACCCC
>JAFAPL010001038.1 GCA_019247135.1 Chloroflexota bacterium
GCGGTGCGGTTGTTCACGGGAACGTCGGATAGCGTGGCAGCGCCTATCCGCTCGACAGTGCCGACGAACGAGATTCCCGCCTTGCCAAGCAGGTCGCTGAGAACATCGTCGGACACGACTGCCACCTCCGATCGGTATTACTGCTCATACCAGAGCAGGACACGCAGCGCACGCAGCGTATTCCACCGGCTCGGGCGACCATCGCCCTCCTCGAGCATGAAATGCACTTTACCGCGATGGGTGTTCTCCAGCAGCCAGCGACCATCCGGCTGTTGCCTGGATCGGAGGATCTGAATTGCTTCGTCGACTCGCCGGTCCGGCCGATCACCGGACTGTCGAAAGTACTCCAACCCACGCAGCACGTCGTAGTGCCAGCGTGTTGGAAATGAGAATTGCAACCAGCTGGGGCAAACGACTTCGCCGGTGCTCTTGCGCCGGAACAGCTTTCGTTCCAGGAGGTACTCGTCACCCCTGCGTCTCGCGGCGACCGATTGGGCCGAGCCGCCGCTCGCGTGCTCATGCGCCAGCAGCCCCTCCAGCACGTTGATGGTCGTATCGAAGGAAGAGCGAACCGAACCGTTCTCCGCCTCGCAGTTCCACCCGCCATCCTCCAATTGTTCGGCCAGCAAGCGCTGGACTATGCCCTCGACATCCTGGCTGAAATACACGCCCAGGGACACGATCCTGCCATTGATGCATGGCTCGACCTCGCCCTCGAAGAACGGTTCGCCGGCATGCTCCCAGCGGCAGTTGTCTCTCACGCGCGCCACGGCTCGTCGAACCGTTTCGGAGCCCGGGTCTACGCCGAAGGTACGCAGCAGAGTCAGGATTGGCTCCGTAGCGGTCCAGGGCTGACCGTCGGTCCGGCTGGCTTGACCGGGCCGTCGCGCCGGAAACAGCGCGCCTCCTTCCCACAGGCCGTCTTCGCCCTGCAAAGCCAACAGCCGCGCGCCCCAGCCCTCGCTGGCCACTCGCGCACGCTCCGCCGCTACGACATCTCGCGGTGCGCCAACAAGATCATGCAGCGTTTGCCAGCGGATCGACGGGTCGGAATCGAGCAGCCAATCCAGCACGCTCACATGCCGGCCGCTCAGACGCGGCTGAAGCGATTGTGCTCGATCGCGCGGATGAGCCGCTTGTTGCGTTGTTCAGCATAATGGTGGTTCACCACGAACAGCGCGTGAATGACGCCTGGCACCCAGCCGAGCACGGTCAGCGGGATGCTCAGGATCGCCTGGAACGGCTTGCCGCAGAGCAGCACCGCGAGAGGCGGGATGACGACGGCAATCAGATACAACATCGGCCTACCTACTCCTCCAGAGGGGACGCACGGGTGGTACGCAGGGCGCGTACCGATTGTTGCAGCCATGCAGCATACCGTGGTGGGTCAGGGCAGCAGGCCCTCTTCGTGGTCGAGCTCGCGCTCGATCGCGCGCAGCCCCCTATCCGGCAACTTACCCGCGGCGCGCCAGCGAAGAAGCTCGTCGCGCTCAGCCTGGATCATCTCACGCCTGAGACGGACCGACGCCGCGGTCGGACTCTCAGGCACCGCAAGGTCGGGCGTGCCGGACAATTGTCGGACCCATTCACCGCTGAGCTCGCGCCGCCGGTCCGCCGCCCGTCTCAGCACCTCGGCCATCTGCGCAAGCTCCGGACGATCCGCGGTGGCGGTGTCCAGATGCCGAACTCCGGCGTCTATGGCAGCCTCACGCGCCGCACTCCAACCCCGCACCTCGGACCCGCGATCAGCGCGAATGCCGAGGGTCCGCACGAAGGGCGCAAAGGTCAACCCCTGACCCACCAGCGTTACGAGAACCACCACGTACGCGCAAAGCAGTAGCAGATCACGGTACGGGAATGCCTCAGGCAAGGCGAACATAGCTGCGAGTGAGATCACGCCCCGCGTACCCGCCCATGACAGTGCGAGCACGTCGCGAGCCGAAACCACCGGGCGGTCGCGCCGCACGAGACCGAGCCGATCCAGCAGCGGAAAGCTGAGCACGAGCCAGACCGGCCGGGTGAGCAGGACTGCCGCAAGGCTCGCGAGCACCGCCATGATGGTTGTCGGAGCGGTGTAGTGCTCCGGTACGGAGAGGACCACGGGCAGTTGGTCGCCAATCAACAAGAACACAAAGCCTTCGAGCAAAAAATCGATCACCCGCCACACCGCGCGCGTCTGCAGTCGGCTGGCGCCGGACAGGAGCACCGGTGAGCTGTGCCCGATCCACAACCCGGCGATGACCACCGACAGGACGCCCGAAACGTGCGCCTCCGCGGCCGGTACGTACGCGACAAACGGTGTGACGAGCGAGAGAGCGTTTTCGACCAGCGCCTCTTCGAGTCGATTCCTGACGATCTGGATGAGCCAGGCGACCGCTACACCCACGGCGATCCCACCGATCGCGTCGAAGACGAAGCGACCTGCGACCATGGCCGGCGCAAAGTCGCCCGCGCCCAGAGCCGCCGCGACCGCGACTTCGTACAGGGTCAGCGCGGCCGCGTCGTTGAGAAGTCCTTCACCCTCGATGAGTGCGACCAGACGATCGGGCAGCCCGGTTCGCCGCGCCACCGCGAGCGCGGCGACCGGGTCCGGCGGGGCGATCGCCGCGCCCAGCGCGAGCGCTGGCGCGAGACCGAGACCGGGTAGGACCGCGGCAACACTGAAGCCGACGGCCAGAGTTGTCGCCAATACAAGGAATACAGAGAGGGATACGACCGCACGCAGATTCGCGCGGATCTGAGTCAAGCTGGCGTTCAGCGCCGCCGAATACAGCAGAAGTGGAATCACGACGACCAGCACCAGGTCGGGTTCGAGCGTGACGTTTGGGCCTGGCAGCGCTCCGTACGCAAGCCCGATCAATACCAGCAGCGCAGCCGACGGCAGGCCGGTGCGTTGCTCGAGCAGGCTCGCGAGCATCACGCATGCACATGCGACAACTCCGAAGGTGACGACGCCGAGCATCGTTCACAAGTATCGGCTCCGGGCTTGAAGTGCGGTCTTGCTCGCGGCCATGTAGTCTTAGCGACAACTGATCTTGCTCGGTTCGAAAGGCAAGCCGCGGCGACGCGACACAGGGGACTGCATCAGAGGAGTGAGAACCATGAACGACGATGTTCGGCTGCAGGGGGCGCGGCTCAGCCGGCGCGACGCCCTGAAGATCCTGGCGATGTCGGCCAGTGCCGGAGTGCTGGCGGCCTGCAGCGGCGGAGCCAGCACGAGCGGTACTGGCGCAACCAGCAGCAGCGGCGGCGCGGCGACCACCCCAGCGCCGGCGGCACCAGCCGGAAATGCCACCGCGGCACCGGCCGCGCAGAGCACTGGGACCGCGACCACCGTGATCTGGTTTGCCGCCCGCGATACGACCGGGTACACGCCCAAGCAGGTCGAAGCATTCAATCAGGCGAACAAGAGCATCCAGATCGATTACCAGGAGCAGGGTGCGACCACCCAGGACCTGCACGACAAGTTCGTGACCGTCGCGGGTGCGAAGGACTCCACCGTGGACATCGTATCGATGGACGTGCCATACGTGCCGGAGTTCGCCGCCGCGGGCTGGACCATCCCCGTCGACGAGATCCTCCCGCAGGCTGAACAACAGAAGTTCTTCGGCGGGACGCTCCGCGGCGCGACCTACCAGGGCAGCCTGGGCGCTGTCCCCTGGTTCAACAACGGGCCCGGTCTTTATTACCGCAAGGACCTGTTCGACGCGAAGGGACTGAAAGCCCCAAAGACGTACGACGACCTCCTCAACGCGGCGAAGACGTTGCAGACCGCCGATATGGCCGGTTTCGCCATGCAATTGCCGCAGAACGAGGGCGGAATCATCAACTGGATGGAATACCTGTGGGGCTACGGCGGCGACCTGGTTGACGACAAGCTGAATGTCGTCGTGGACCAGGGCACCGCTGGCGTGGACGGGATGCAGAGGATCCTCGACTTCGTCTACAAGGACAAGATCCTGCCGGAGGCCGCCCTCCAGTTCACGCTCGGCGCGGACGTGATGAACCTCTTCCGCAGCGGCAAGGCGGTAATGATCCGGCTGTGGTTCTCCAACGCGGGCGACCTGTACAAGGAAGATTCAGCCATCAAACAGGGACAGTGGGACGTGGCTCCACTGCCGTCCAACGATGGGGCGAAACCCGGACCAGGATGTCTGGGCGACTGGAACCTCGGCGTTTCCAAGTTTTCGACCAAGCAGAAGGAGGCGCTCGAAGCCGTCCGGATCCTCACCAACGAGGAGACCCAGCGGGCGCGCTTCCTCGACGGCGGTTTCCTCCCGTCCCGCTCGGCCGTGTTCGACGATCCCGAGATCCAGAAGAAGTACCCGTACGCCAAGGCAGCCCAGGAATCGTTCCAGAATCTGAAGCCGCGCCCGGTGACGCCGTCCTATCCGGACATTTCCGCCAATGCGATCCAGCCCGCGTTCGGCCAGGCCATGGCGCGCCAGATCACACCCGATCAGGCGATCAAGCAGATGGCCGACAAAATGCGCCAGATCATCAAGCAGGGCTAATGGCGACCACCACCGGCCGACTGGCCGGACGACGGACGGTCGTCGGCCTGTTCGGCGCACGGCGAAGTCAGGGTGCGCAGGAGCGCGCCGAGGCGCGGCTGGGCCTGCTGATGGCCGCGCCCGCGATCCTGACGATCTTTCTGATCGCCATCGTGCCGTTGGCGCAGACCGTTCAGGACAGCCTGTTTCACATCAGCCTCAAGTTCGAGAACGCGCCGCGCCCGTTCGTCGGACTCGATAACTACGTTTCGATCTTGAGCGACGCCGACTGGTTCAACGCACTGCGGGTGACAGGTATCGTCGCGGTGGTCTCCGTCCTGGCCGAGCTGGTGCTCGGCATGCTCATCGCCCTGCTGATCAATCGGTCATTCCGTGGACGGGGCATCGTACGTGCGTCGGTCCTGGTGCCGTGGGCATTGACCACGGTGGTCTCGGCGAAGATGTGGGCGTGGATCTACGACGGGCGGTACGGCGTCGTCAATGACCTGCTCATGCGACTCCACCTGATACAGGACCCGATCATCTTCCTGGTCAAGCCAGAGATAACGATCTGGGCGATGATTGCGGCAGAGATCTGGAAGACGACTCCGTTCATTGCGCTGCTGCTGCTGGCCGGGTTGCAGTTGATCCCGCACGAGCTGTACGAGGCTTCCGCCCTCGATGGCGCGAGTCGCTGGCAAGCCTTCTCGCGCGTCACGTTGCCCCTGCTGCGGCCGACGATCCTGGTCGCGCTGCTGTTTCGGACTATCGACGCGGTGCGGATGTTCGATCTGCCACGCGTCCTCACCAATGGTGGACCGGGCACATCGACCCAAACCGTCGTGCTGTACACCTATAACACCTTCTTTACGTCCCTGAATTTCGGCTACGGCTCCACCCTGGCGGTGATGATCTTCCTCATCGTCGTGGTGGTCAGCTTCGTCTATATCAAGGTGCTCGGCGCACCGACGCAGGGAGCGCGGCGGTGACTGCCCGAGCGCGGTTGGAAGGAGTGGGTTTTTACACGTTCGTTGCCGGGTTCGTCATCTTTTGCCTGGCGCCGTTCTTCTGGACCTTTCTGACTTCGCTGAAGGGACCGACGACGATCTTCGACGTGCCGATCCGCTATCTGCCGAATCCTCCGGATCTGATCAATTACGTTCAGATTTTCCAGCTCGATCGCTTCCGGTGGGCCCTCCTGAACAGCACGATCGTCGCTTCCTCGGCGACGCTGATCTCGCTTGTTATCGGCTCGCTGTGCGCATACGCCATCGCTCGCCTCAACTTTCCGTTCAAGAACCTCTTGCTGGCGCTGGTGCTCGGAATCTCGATGTTCCCGGGAATCGCCATCATCGGCCCACTCTTCCGCGAATTCAACGCGTGGGGGCTGACGAACAACTACCTGGCGCTGATCCTTCCCAATGTAACCTTCACGCTTCCGATTTGTATCTGGACGCTGACCGCTTTCTTCAGCGATCTGCCGGGCGAATTGGAGGAGTCCGCGCGCGTGGACGGCTGCACACGTATCCAGGCGTTCTACAAGATTACGGTGCCGCTCGCGGCACCGGGCGTGTTCACCGCGGCGATCCTTTTGTTTATCCAGGCCTGGAACGAGTTCCTGTTCGCACGCACTTTCATGAGCCAACCAACCCGGCTGACGGCGACGGTTGCAATCGCGCAATTCGAAGGCGCCGATATCGCCGCGCAGTATCCCTGGGGTCAGATCACCGCAGCCTCGATCGTCATTACCCTGCCACTCGTCGTGCTGGTGCTGCTGTTCCAACGCCGGATCATCTCTGGCCTGACCGCCGGAGCCGTCAAGGGCTAACCGAAGCATGCGCCGCAGCGAAACGCACATCCTGACCACGCATGCCGGATCCCTGCCGCGCCCGGACGACTTGCTGGCGTTGAACGCCCAGGTGGCACAGGGCACGCAAACTGACGAGCACGTCCGCCGCGAGCGCTTGCGGGGCGCGGTCGCCGACGTTGTTCAGCGACAGTCGGAGCTCGGAATCGCGGTCGTCAACGACGGCGAGTATGGCAAATCAATGCGCGCCCGAACCGATTACGGCGCCTGGCTCAGCTACGTGATGCAACGTTTGACTGGCTGGGAACCCTCCGCCGAGGCTCATCCGGCGGCGGCAGATGGCAGCCTGAGACCTCGCGCTTTCACCGAGCGGCGCGATCGGCAAGCGTTCCCCGAGGTGTACGCCGAGATCACCAGGGAAATGTACGGTGGTGGTCCGCGGCCCATGGCTCGCGAGATCACGAGCCCTGTTGCCTACAAGGGCTACGACGCCCTCGAGGCCGATATCGCCAATCTGCGCGCCGCGCTGGAGCGCACTCCGGCCACAGAAGGCTTCATGACAGCGGTGGCTCCGGGCAGCTTCGGCCGCGAGCAGAACCGCTATTACAGGTCCCAGGAGGAATTTCTGTTCGCGATTGCCGACGCCATGCGCGTGGAATACCGCGCGATCGTGGACGCCGGCTTCGTGCTCCAGATCGACGATCCGGGCATGGCCGAGAACTGGGACGCGATGGATCCATCGGTCAGCGTCGAACAGTATCGCGACTACGCTCGACTCACGATCGCCGCCCTCAATCATGCGCTCGACGGCATCTCTGAAGATCGCGTGCGCTACCACATGTGCTGGGGCAGTTGGCATGGACCGCATCTAACGGACATCCCGCTGCGTGACATCGTGGACCTGCTTTTGACTGTGCACGCTGGCGCTTTCTCAGTGGAGGCGGGAAACGTCCGCCATGAGCACGAGTGGAAGGTGTGGCGCGACGTTCGTCTGCCGGATGGGAAGGTGCTGATTCCGGGTGTCGTGTCGCATTCGACCAACGTGGTCGAGCATCCGGAGGTCGTTGCCGACCGCATCATTCAGTACGCGCAGGTTGTTGGACGCGAAAACGTGATCGCGGGAACCGATTGCGGGCTCGGCGGCCGCATCCACCCGTCGCTGGCGTGGGCGAAGCTGGAGGTGCTGGTCAAAGGAGCGCAGCTCGCGTCGCAGCAGCTCTGGGGCTGACGCATTTTTGGGGGTCGAAGTTTTATCTCTCCGAGGGTCCAAGGGGGCATAGCCCCCTTGAAAATCCCCCCCGAAATTTATCTCTCCGAGGGTCCAAGGGGGCGATGCCCCCTTGAAAATCCCCTAGTACAGCCCGGCGTTGATCTGGCCGGCGATGAATTGGCTCATGTACAGAGTGGTTTGCCCT
>JAFAPL010000012.1 GCA_019247135.1 Chloroflexota bacterium
TCGTGTTCGAGCTGGTCGGCAGCGACGACACGATCGCGGCCAGCCTGCGCATGCTGCGACGTCAGGGCCGACTGGTCTTCGTCGGCTACGGCAGCGGGCGGTTGCGGCTGAACCCGCTGCAGCTGGTGCTCCGTGAGACAAGGGTCCTGAGCTCGCTGGGGAATACACGGCGCGAGCTGGAACACGTTGTCCACCTGGCGACCGAGGGCCGCGTGCACGTCCCGATTGCGCGCTGCTTTGCGCTCGAGGATGCCGACCTGGCGCTCTCGGCTTTGCGTGACGGTCGTCTGAAGGGCCGGGCGGTGCTCTTGCCGGCTGCTGTGCCCCTCGAACGGCAAGTTGCCAGCGCGGCAGGCGAGCCCGTGCGCAGAGTGGTGGCCCCGATTGGGCGCCGTGCCGCTGTAGTGCCGAGGCGGGCGGTGGGCTTTACGGACGGGAGACCACTGGAAGCCGAATTGCTCGCCTTCGTCGCTCGTGGCATCGATGCCCAACGGAACGACGCCGAGTTCAACGAGCTGGCCCTGCGCCTCTTCGAATACCAGTTTGAGCACACGCTGCCTTATCGGCGCGTGTGCGAGCGCCGGGGTCGGACGCCCGACACCGTTGACCACTGGCGGCAGATCCCGCCGGTGCCGATCGCTGGCTTCAAGGAAGCATTGCTCGCCGCCGAAGGAACTGAGGGCGCAGCCGAGTTCGACTCCAGCGGCACCACGCGACCCGAGCACAAGAGCCGTCACTTCCATCCGAGCCTCGAGCTCTACAACCTGAACGCGGCGCTGAACTTCAGAGCGCACGTCCTGCCGGACCTGCCAGCCGACCAGCGGATGCGGATGATGGTCCTGTTTCCGCACCGTGACGAGCTCCCGAATTCGTCACTCGCGCACTGGTTGACACTGATGGTCGAGCGTTTCGGCGCGACTCAGAGCGATTGGTTCGTCACCAATGCCGAGGGCCTGCAAGCTGAACGCCTCGGTGAGACGCTCGAACGAGTCGACGAGCCAGTCGCCCTGCTGGCCGCGAGCTTCGGCCTGGTCCATTTCCTCGAGTACCTGCTGCGGGAGGGCCGCCGTATCGAGCTGCCGCCGGGCAGTCGCGTCATGGACACGGGTGGTTACAAGGGCCGCTCACGCGAGTACGCCAAGCACGAGCTGTACGGCCTGGTGGATGACCTGCTCGGAGTGCCTGCCAGTCACATCGTGAACATGTACGGCATGACCGAGCACGGCACGCAGTTCCTCGATGCGGTGCTGCGCGACCCGCGCGAGCCGCTGGTTCGGTACAAGACGGTGCCACCCTGGGCGCGCACGCTGGTTGTCGATCCGGAGACCCTGGTGGAAAAACCTCGGGGCGAGCGCGGCCTGCTGCTGCACTTCGACCTGATCAATCGCGCGTCAGTTCTCGCCGTGTTGACCGAGGACGTCGGGCACGCGCTCGGCGATGGCTTCGAAGTGCTCGGTCGTGCCGAGGGCAGCGACGCGCGGGGCTGCTCGATCGCGCTCGACGAGCTGATCGAGGCGCAACGCGTATGAATCGTCGCCAGTTTGGCTGGCTACCCGGCCTGACCAGCACCGATGCAGACGGCGTTCACACCCTGACGTTCCCTGGCCTGGAGCTGCGCACCGCACGGCTCAGCGCACCAGGCCTCGAGGCGCAGATGGAGCGCGTGGCACTCGCCCGCGACAGGTACCTGCGCGACCTGCCGGTGCAGCGGATCGTCCGGCTGCTCGACCGCGTAGCGAGCCGCTGGCTCGATCCGGCGTCGCCGTATCGCCTTGAAGCGGAGTGCTTGCTGCCCTCGGTGACAGGCTATGCCGAGCCGGCGATCCGCAAGGGCCTGACGAGCTATCTCGCCATGCTGCGGGAGGAGAACCTGCTGCGTCTCCTGGATGCAGAGCTTCCCCAACCAGCGGCGCTGGACGGCTTCGTGAGCCGCGGTCGTGGCGGCGGGCAGACACGGGCGTTTGGACCACGTTTGACGACCCACGTGTGGAGCGGCAATGTCCCTGGCCTGTCGATCCAGAGCCTCATCTGCACATTCCTGGTGAAGTCGGCGGCGCTCGGAAAGGTCGCCTCGAACGAGCCAGTATTCGCCACCCTGTTCGCGGAGTCTGTGGCCGAGGTCGATGAGCGGCTGGCCGAATGCCTGGCCGTAACGTACTGGCCCGGCGGCGACGAGACGCTGGAGTCCGTGGCCTTCAATCGCGCGGATGCGGTGATCGCGTACGGCAGCGAGCGTGCGATCGACGCGGTCAGGGCTCACGTGTCTCCGACCACGACGTTTGTGCCCTATGGGCACAAGCTGAGCTTCGGGGTGATTGCTCGTGAAGCGCTCGCGTCGGATTGCGCCGCGGAAGTCGCGGATCGTGCGGCCTACGACGTGGCGAAGTACGACCAGCAGGGCTGTCTATCGCCGCACCTGTTCTACGTGGAGGACCGCGGCGACACCTCACCGCGCGAGTTCGCCGAGCTGCTCGGCACTTCCCTGGAACGCTATGCAGGCGTGGTCCCGCGGGGTCGGATCAGTCTGGAAGAAGGCGCCAGCATCGCGTCTTTGCGCTCTCAACAGGAGATGCGACAGGTCGCGGGGGAGGATGTCATGTTGCTCTCTGGGGATGGGTGGACGGTCGTCGCCGACGCGGACCCCACGTTTGAAGCGTCGTGCCTGAACCGCACGATTCGCGTCAAGCCCGTCAGCGACATGCTGCACGATGTGCCCCGCCTGGCGACCCCCGTTCGGCGCTACCTGCAGACGTGCGGTGTTGCCGCGGACCCCGAGCGTCGGCGCCAGTTGGCCGAGCACCTGGGTCAGCTTGGCCTGGACCGCGTGTGCCCGCTCGGGCGCATGGGTGACGTTGCCCCCACATGGCACCACGATGGGCGGTTCAACCTGCTGTCGCTCCTGCGCTGGACGGACCTGGAGCCGGAGGTCAGCGCAGGCCAGTGGCAATTCGCCCACCCGCACCTGGGCGTGTATGGCAAGGAGGTCGCTGAATGACCGCCGAAGCAGCAGCGAGTCCGCGTCCCGCAGACCTGACGCTCGGACTCGAAGATCGGCCCGCGCTTCCGCAGTCGATTGCGCTCGGCTTTCAGCACGTGCTGGTCTCCAATGTCTGGCTCGATCCCGTGTTCGTGGCGGCCGTCGGCGGCCTCTCAGCGGGGCTCGCCGGCAACCTGGTCAACGCGATCTTCCTCGCCGCCGGGCTGGTCACGTTGACGCAATCCACGCGTCTGGTGCGTTTGCCGATCGTCGAAGGCCCGTCAGCCGCGTTCGACGGGCTGATGATCGGGTTTGCGAAAGGCGGCCAGCTGGCCATGGCGACCACGGGCTTGCTGATCGGCGGGATCATCGTGTTCATCGTCGCGGCAAGCGGCCTGCTGGGACTCGTTCGACGCCTCTTCTCGCCCGCGGTCACCGGCGCCGTCATCCTGCTGGTCGGAATCGCCCTCGCGGGCTTCACGCTCGAGGAGTTCTTCGGCGGCGTCCCCAGCAGTCCTGAATTTGGCAGCCCGTCCACGCTGTTCATTGCCACGGCGACGCTGCTGACGGTCATCATCCTCAGTGGTTTCGGCCACGGCCCGCTGCGGTCGTATGCGTTCATCTGGGGGCTGCTCGTAGGTGACCTCCTGAGCCTGGTGTTCGGGCGGCTGTCCTTCGAAGGCGCCGCTTCGGCGGCCTGGATCGGCATCCCGCAGCTGCTGCCGTACGGCGGCCTGCAGTTCGACACCGGCGTGACGCTCGCGATTCTGTTTGCGTTCGTGGTCGCGGTGATCGAGGCCATAGGCGTCTACTACGCGGCGGGCGAGATCGTGCAGACGCCGATCACCGACCAGCGGATCCGGCTGGGCGTGTCTGGCGGGGCTGCCGGTTCGATCGTCTCGTCGTTGTTCGGTGGCTTCGCCACCACGGCCTACGCACAGAACGTCGGGTTGCTCAAGCTGACCGGTGTCGGGAGCCGCCACGCCGTGACCGTAGCCGGGGTGATCTTCCTGGTGCTTGCCTTCATCCCCAAGCTGGGCGCGCTGCTTGCGGCCACGCCGGACCCGGTCGTCGGAGGGATCTTTCTGCCAGCGGCGGGCTCGTTGATCTTGACTGGCGTGATGAGTCTGGCACGCACGCCAGACACGCCGCGGCATGCGGCGGTCGCGGGTCTGGCGGTGATCATGGGGACGGGCATGCCGCCGCTCGCGACGGGGCTTGGACCGAAATTGCCGGCGCTCGTGACGCAGTTGCTCTCACAACCAGTGGTCGTTGGCGCAGTGGTCGCGCTGGTGCTCGAGATTGTGCTGGTTCAAGTGCCTGACGGCTTGGGCGCCGCCCGGCGAGAGTCGCCAGCTACGCGCAGCGCCTGAACAGGACGAGCGATTAGCTATGCGGGCTGGCGCTCGATCAGCCCGGGGCAATCACCTTGCAAGTTGAACAACTTGGAAGCATCGCGCCAGCCCGCGTGTGATGCCCGCGACTACTGCAAGCCAGGCTGCCCGCCTGATTCGTCGAAGGTATCTGACGCGGGCTGCCGCTCGATCAGCCGAGGCAATCAACTTGCAAGTTGAACAACATCGGAAGGATCGCGCCAGCCCGCGTGTGATGCCCGCGACTACTGCAAGCCAGGCTGCCCGCCTGATTCGTCGAAGGTATCTGACGCGGGCTGCCGCTCGATCAGCCGAGGCAGTGATCACCTGAGGCACTGACCTCACGCAAGCTAGGCTGCGCGCTCGACTTCGGTCGTGAGTGCTTTGCGTGCCATGCCCACGTACGTGGGCGAACGATCGGCGCCGAGCACACGCCGCCCAAGCCGCGCGGCGACCACGGCTGTCGTTCCCGAGCCGAGGAAGGGATCGAGCACCACGTCGCCCGGATAGCTGTAGAGCTTGATCAGCCGCCTCGGAAGCTCCTCCGGAAACGGCGCCGGGTGACCCACCAGCTTCGCGTTCGCGCCCGCGAACGACCACATGGCCAGGCTCCAGGCGACCTGCTCGTCCGGCAGGATGTCGCCGCGTCGCCCGCCTGCCACTCGGCGGTACTCGCCGACGTGACAGACCACGATCATCTCCGATGGGTTCACCACGTGCGGAGCCGACGGCAAGAGCCACGAGCCCCACGCGGTGCGGCGACTGATGTTCGACTCGTTCCAGGTGATGTTGTGGCGGATGCTCCACCCAGCCTGGCTGAGCACTCGCACCCAGTCGGCATAGAAGGTTGTCGACCACGTCGTATCGAGCGCGATGTTCAGCGCCAGGCGACCGCCCTGTCGACGTACAACGCGCTGCATCTCGCGCGCCCACGCTTCGGCACAGCGCCAGTATTCCGACGGTGGAGTGTCGCCCCCGTCGGCGTACGGGACACCAATGCCATACGGCGGCGAGCACACGATCAGGTCGACCGAGCCGTCATCCCATGGCAGCTGCGCCGCGTCGGCCACGAGCAGGTCGCGTGCAGGCGAAATGTCCACGAAAGGCCGATCTTACCGCGGCGCTCGCGGTACCCTTCGATCGTGGAAACGAGCCAGTCGCCGCGGCTGACCAGTCTCAGCCATGGCGCCGGTTGAGCCTGCAAGCTCAGCAAACCTGAGCTGGCGCACGTGCTGCGTCACCTGCCCGCCATCACCGATCCGAACGCGCTCGTCGGGGCCGCGCTGGCCGACGACGCCGCGGTCTACCGGGTCAGTCAAGACGTCGCGCTCGTCGCGACAGTTGACTACATCACGCCCGTCGTGGACGAGCCGTATACGTGGGGCGCGATCGCGGCGGCCAACGCGCTGAGCGACGTCTACGCCATGGGCGCACGGCCGCTCTTTGCGCTGAACGTGGTGAATTTCCCACGTGACACCCTGCCGCTCGACTTGCTGGAGCGGGTCCTCGAAGGCGGCGCGGCCAAGGTCGCCGAGGCCGGGGTCGCCATTCTCGGTGGTCACAGCATCGACGACCCTGAGCCGAAGTACGGGCTGGTCGCGCTTGGGTCGGTACACCCCGACCGGATCGTCCGCAACGTCGGCGCCCTGCCTGGCGACGCGTTGTTGCTCACAAAGCCGCTGGGCATGGGCGTGCTGACGACTGCCATCAAGCGCGGGCTCGCGTCTGCGTCGGTGGTCGACCGCGCCGTAGAAGTCATGTCGACGCTGAATCGCGCGGCGAGTGAAGTGATGGTCGCCAGCGGGGCCGTGCACGCGGCCACCGACGTGACGGGGTTCGGCCTGCTGGGCCACCTGTCAGAGATGCTCGGTGATGGCAGCGTTGGGGTGCAGGTTGAGGCCTCAGCGGTTCCGGTTCTCGACGCCGTATGGGAGCTGGTCCGCAACGACGTGGTGCCTGGTGGGACGCGGCGGAACCTGGCGAGCGTCGAGTCGGTGGTGGATTGGTCGGAGCGGCTCGCGCCCGAACAGCGGCTGGTGCTCGCGGACGCGCAGACGAGCGGTGGGCTGCTCATGGCTGTGGAGCCGTCGGCGTCTGATGGCCTGTTGGCCGAACTGCACCGCAACGGCGTTGCCGCCGCGGCGCGCATTGGCACATTCACCGACCGCCGCGGGCGCATCCAAGTCATTTAGCTTGGCAAGTGGCCGCGGCTGGCGGTGTTGCTTCCAGATTGTTCAACTTGAAGTTGAAAGCTCGGGCTGGTCGAGCGGCAGCCCGCGTCAATGCACGCGAAAGCGGCGCACCACGGCCGCGGGCCAATCAAAGTCCTCTAGCTGCGCGAGGCGTGGGCTGGCGCTGTTGCTTCCACATTGTTCAACTTGCAAGTTGAAAGCTCTGGCTGGTCGAGCGACACCCCGCGTCAATACACGAGATAGCGCGCTTCGAAGGTTTAGAAAAAACGTACGGGCATCGCGACCCTGCAGGCGTACAATCGCCGCGTGGTAAAGGCCGAGCCCGTCGACTTCGCGCTCGCGCTCGATCGCGCTGGCGGGCGACGCTATCCCCTCGGCCAACAGCTTACCGACGAGCTTCGCCGTCGCGTCCAGGCTGGCGCGCTCGGTCCCGGCGAACGCCTGCCGCCGGTGCGCGGTCTGGCGACTGCCCTGCAGGTCACTCCAGAGACAGTCGCCGGCGCCTACAAACGCCTGGTCGAAGAGGGTTACCTGAGAGGCGAAGTCGGTCGGGGCACGTTCGTCGCCGCGCCTCCGCTCGGCGCCGAGGAAAACCCACTCGCACCCTTCGAAGCCGGCGGCGCCCTGCCGCCGTTTGCTGCTCCGCAACGTGAGCTCCTGCGGCTGGCCAATCAGCCGGGCCTGGTCTCGTTCGCGGCGAGCGTCGCTGCGCTGGAGCTGGCGCCGGTTGATCGCCTGCGCGATGCGATCGCGCATGTTCTGGACGATGAAGGTCCGGGCGCACTTCAGGTCGGTGCAACGCAAGGCTATCCGCCGCTACGAGCGGCGATCGCCGAACTGCTCAAAGAGCGCGGCCTGCACGTCGACGCAAACGGAGTCTGCGTCACCAGCGGTTGCCAGCAAGGCATTGACCTCACCGCAAAGGTGTTCGTCGGAGCCGGCGACGTCGTACTGGTCGAGCAGCCGAGCTTTCTCGGCGCGCTGGAGGCGTTCAGAGCGCGCGGGGCGCGGGTCATCGGGGTGCCGATTGAGGAAGACGGCTTGCGGGTCGAGGCTCTGCCAGGACTCATCCAGCGGTACCGACCGAAGCTGCTGTACTGCATGCCGACCTATCAGAACCCGACCGGTCGCAGCTTGAGCGCTGTCAAGCGAAGCGCGTTGCTGCGCATCGCGGCCGCCTTTGACCTGCCAATCGTGGAGGACGATTCGGCCGGATTTTTTCATCTTCAGGGTGAAGCACCGCCGTCGCTCAAAGCCGAGGACCACGCTGGCTATGTCATCCACCTCGGGACCTTCTCGAAGTTGATCGCGGCTGGCTTACGCTTGGGCTGGCTGGTCGCCGACCCACCCGTGTTCGACAAGCTCGTCGCGGCCAAGTACGCGAGCGATCTGTCGTCCGATGCTCTGGTGCAACGCGCGATGGAACGCCTTCTGGCGGACGGCACGCTCCAGGCGCATCTGCGGCACGCGCGTGAGGTCTATCGGGATCGACGTGATGTTCTTGTAGAAGCGCTCCAGGCACCCGGCACGCTGCCCGCACAATCGCGTTTCGATACTCCGGCGGGTGGCTTCAATCTGTGGCTCGAGCTGCCGCGAGACGGCCCGACCTCGACCGAGCTATACCTCGAAGCAGTCCGCCGCGGAGTTGCGTTCGTGCCTGGTCCGTTCTTTTTCAGCGCGGGTGGCGGCGGCGCGGCGTCGCCCGCCGCGCTGCGCGGGTTGCGACTCAGCTACTCGGCACTTGACGCGAGCGATTTGCGTCGCGGCGTAGATCTGTTGCGCGACGCCCTGGAAGCGCTACCCGCCTCGAACCGGGCCGAAGCGCTCGTCTACTGAGGGATGACGGGATCCGCGCCTGGGGCCTTGCTGGCCGAGAGCAGCTGCGTTCCCGCACTGTCCTTGATCGTCAGACTGATCGTCGCTTTCGGAAACGCCTGCGCCGCGGCGAGCAGGGCGCCGTTTGCCGATTGCCGCCGGGTCGCAGCGTCCAGACGACCAAATGCGCCGCTGTTGTCGACGGCGCTGACGGTGACTTGCTGAACGGCGTCGCCGCTCGCGTCGGGTGGGACGGTCTCGAGCGAGACATTCGCGCCCGCCAGCAGCAGACCGAGCGCTTGCGAGATGAGCTGTGGGCTAGCGAGAACGCCGGAGGCGAGGGTCGCACCCGCCTGTACTGTTGCCTGCGCGCCCGGCAGGGCAGTCTGTGCGACCGCCACGGCGGTCTGTGCCCCGACAATGCTGGTTTGCGCGCCCGCCGCGAGGGTTGGCGCCGCCGCGATCGCTGTGGCTGCTGAATCCGGAACGGCTGGAACCTGGAGATTCGTGCATGCCTGCAGCAGGACAAAGACGCAGAGCGCGCAAGCGAGGGGGAGCGGGTCGCGTTGACGGCGTTTCTGCACGGCTCTGATAATCGCGCATCTGTGATGAGAAGTTCGGCCGACTGCGACTCGGGCCGAAAATCGGCTAGTCGGCCGAACTTCCAGGGCGCGCCAGGACTCGAATGCAACTTGTAGCCAATCAGCAGCTCGTCAAGAACAGGGTGCGCCTGGGGCTGGGCTGTCACATCGCCGCGCTGGTCGTGTTTGCGATCGGCCTGGCGTTCTCACTTTCGAGCAATACCGCCGCCGGCGAGCTGCGCTACGAGTCGTGGGTGGCGATCCTCATCGGCCTGATGCTCTACTCGCTTGGTCAGACGCAGCTGCGGCGCTGGGGTCCGCGCAACCGACAGGAGGAGCAACTCGGTCAGGATATTCGCGGTCTCGATGACCGCTACAAGTTATATGCATTCCTCGCGTCGTCGTTGCCAGACTACATCCTCGTGAGTCCGGCAGGCGCAACCGTGCTCATCGTCAACCAGGAGACGGGGCAGATCTCGTGCGTGCGCGACCAGTGGCGCAAGCCGGGCGGGTCGAAAATCATGTCCCTCTTTCGAGCCGGTCTCGGCAATCCCTCGGCGGATGCGGCGCGACAGCAGCAGCGGTTGCGATCGGTCCTCGCGGCCGAGGGGCTGAGCAACGTGCCCACGTCGGCG
>JAFAPL010000070.1 GCA_019247135.1 Chloroflexota bacterium
CGCCACCTGCGTCAATCCGGTCCGTGACCCGGTGCCGATGTCTTGAGTGCCGGTGACCACGTCGGCGGTGCCATCGCCGTTCAACTTGACCCACGCGTAGCCTGGCGGATGACCGCCACCACCGATCCAGTTGTGCACCGCGAACCCCGCGCCGCGCCGTTTCGTTGCCTCGCCAGGAGTTGACGGGCTGCTGCCGCCGAAGGCGTCGGTTGCCCGGGTGATGCATTCGCGCAGCGCCTGCGGCGACGTGTAGGGAACTCCGAGCTTCTGTTCACCACCGGTGTAGTTGCGCAGCCGCAATTGGACAGGATCCATGGCCACGGTGCGGGCCAGCTCGTCCATGGCAGACTCCAATCCGAACGCACCCTCGACGAATCCCGGCGCACGGAACGCGACTGCTGGTCCGGTGTTCGTGTAATAGGCATAGCGCGCGGTGCGCACATTTGAACACTCGTACAACGTCTGGTAGATGCCGTCAACCATGGCGACTTCGCCGCCCACCCCATACGCCCCCTGCGCAATGTCGATGCGCACGTCGATGGCAACGAGCGTCCCATCGCGTCGCGCGCCCAGACGCACGCTCTGTCGTGTCGGACTGCGATTGCCGGCCGCCAGATTCTCTGCTTCGCGATCGTGCATCAATTGCACTGGCCGCCCGGTCTCACGCGAAAGGAGCGCCGCGATCAGGCTGGGCTTCCAGGCGACCTGCTTGCTTCCGAAGCCGCCACCCATGTATTGCTTGATGACCCGCACGGCGTGCTGCGGCAGGTGCAGCGCGTCCGCGATACCCTCCCGCACGTCCCAGATGGCCTGCGTGGACTCCCAGAGCGTCAGTTGATCCGCCTCCCAATTCGCGGTGCAGCCGTGCGGTTCCATGCAGTTGTGCAGCGCCGTCTGCGTGACGTACTCCTGCTCGACCACGACCTCCGCCTGGGCGAAGCCGGCCTTCACATCGCCGCGCTCATACAACTCAGGCTCGGAGGCCAGATTCCCCGGCTGCGCCTGTTCACCTGTATGTACCCGCGGCGCATCTGGCCGAATCGCGGCATCCAGGTCCGCAACGAACGGCAACACTTCGTATTCGACCTCGATCAGCCGCAGCGCGTCCTCCGCGACGTCGCCGTTGATCGCGGCCACGGCCGCGACCTCGTCTCCGACGAACCGGACCATCTGGTCGAACAGCGGCACCTGCTCCTGGTACCAGCGCACATCGACAGCGTTGGCACTCGAAAGGACGGCGTGGACGCCCGGCAGCGCCTCCGCCCTGGAGGTGTCGATACGCCGAATGCGCGCACATGGATGCGGACTCCGTAACACTCGCGCATACAACTGCCGCGGCAGCAGCTGATCGTACGAATAACGCGCGCGGCCCGTCACTTTGTCGAAACCCTCCACACGCGTGCATGGCTTTCCGACGACCGCGAACGTCTGGTCCGCGGACCACGCCTGGACTGGCTCCGGCTCCTCCACCTCGAAGGAGACTTTGCCCTCCTGTTCCTGCTTATGTAGCTGCAGTCGTGCCATCCCGACTCCGCTCGGCCGCGAGCAATCCCGCGCGCACGATGTGCTGATACGCCCCACACCGACACACGTTGCCGGTGACCGCTCGTCGAACGTCCGCCTCCGTCGGTGAAGGGTTGGCGCGCAGGAGCGCGGTGATGCTCATGATCTGTCCGGGTGTGCAGAAGCCACACTGAAATGCATCCGCCTCGATGAACGCCTGCTGCACCGGATCGAGCGCCTGGCCGTGCGCCAGTCCCTCAATCGTCGTAATGGGTCGGTCCTGGACGTCTACGGCCAGGACCAGGCATGCATACATCGGTTCTCCGTCCACGAGAACCGTGCACGCGCCGCAGTCGCCCATGTCGCATACCTTCTTGGTGCCGGTCAGGTGCAGGTCTTCTCGCAACGCGTCGAGCAGCGTCCGTCGTGGTTCGACGCGCAGCTCCAGCGAGTCTCCGTTCACGTTCAATCGCAGGTCGTGGTAGGTCATGGCGGCTCAGCGGCAGGCGGCGCTGGAGCACGTGCCGTGCCAGGCTGCCGCTATCCGCGGACGTGCGTCCCCGCGGCCGCTGTCGAGGGATCGTGTGCTGGCCCGAGCAGCGCGCCGCGCGAGCGCAACACGTGTTGCAGCTCGCCGATGTCCACCTCGCGCGGCGTAGACCCGTCCCGCACCGCGAGCGCCGCCGCTACGCCGGCAGCCTCGCCGACCACCATCATCGGCGGAATCTCTCGACTCATTTTCTGCGCCTCAGACGTCGCCGAGAAACATCGCCCAGCCACTAGCAGATTCTCGATTCCCACCGGCAAAAGACACCGGTACGGGTAGTAGTAGTCGCGCCCACGACCGATCCGGTCCGCGAACCATCGCCCGCGCAACACGTCGTCCCTGCTGAGCACGTACTCGCCTCGGAGGAGGCGCGTTTGCCGCACACCAAGCTGAGGCGCCGTATCGACGAGCTGTGCGCGCTCGAAGCCGGGCAGGTGCTCACGCACAAAGGCGAGGGCGCGAAAGATCCGCCTGCGTGCTTCGTGCTCGACATACGTCTGGTCGCGCACGTCGAGCGCATTCAGGTTGGGGATGTGCGGACAATTACACCAGACCACGCCGTCGATCGTCGTTCGCAACCACCAGTAGTCCCATGCGCCGCCGTAAATGGATTTGATCTCTCGATTGACCGCCTCGGCTACGTCTGGATGAGCCGACTCCCAGGTAATTGCACGCTCGACGTCCACGTTCGCGAAGCGGTGCACCACCGTCATGATGTACGTCCCCAGCTCGTGGGGTGCTCCTGCCCGAGCGAAGACGTCGCCGTCGCCAGAAGCATCGACGACGATGGTGGCAAGGATTGCCTGCCGACCGGATTTGGTCTCGAAAATAGCGCCGCGAACGGCACCCTCTTCCACAATGGCTTCGACGAAGCTGGAGTGAAGCCGGAGCTCAACGTCGCTGGACGCGGTCATTTCGAGCATCACCAGTTTCAGCGCTTCCGGATCGAATGACACGGCATACGTGATCGTCTTGGGTCGGGTGCGCGCATAATTATCCTGCAAGCCCCAGCGCCCCCACCGCGCCCATGCACGCTGGGATGAGACGAAGCGGTCCTCCGGCGGAGGATAGACGGCGGCATTCAGTGCCTCCAGACGCTCGACCACCTCGTCGCACAGGCCACCAACAGTTTTCTCGCTGGAGTCCGCCATGTCGTCCAGGACGATCACCTCGCCGCCGCTCGCCAGCCCACCCAGGTGGCCGTACCGCTCGACCAGGAGAACCCGCGCACCCGAACGGGCCGCCGCGACGGCGGCGCAGACCCCAGCCGGGCCGCCACCGACCACCAGGACGTCAGTCGAGGCTACGACGGGCGTTTCACGTTCGGACTCTCGAATCACCTGGTGGTCCATGCTCACTTCTCCACTCGCGGGCTCAGTGCATCTCTGTACGCTGGTGGCCGCGCCCGAAGGAGCTCCCGACACCGACAATCCTCCGGCTCCTGTATGGAGCTCAAGAGCCGCAGCTCGAGATCGCCAATCACGGCGGGCAGCGTTTGCATGTACATATGGTCCAGCGAGCCGGTCAGATTCTCGGGCCGCAGACCCTCCGCCCAGTTGGAGGCGACGTGATAATACAGCATGTGCACGCCGCACACACGCGCCAGCGGCGGGCTGATACAGTCGCCCGTGATCACCGCCGACCCGATCGATTGGCCGAAGTGACGCAGCAGCATCGCTTGCGCGACTGATTCGAATGCACCGTAGTGCCAGCGATTGAGGACGACACGCGCGACCTGACCGTGCACCTTGCGGAACGGACTCGGATCGAGCTTGTCGATTTCTCTCTCCCACTGCATGGCCAGGGTCGGGCAGAACGGCTGATCCATCAGCGGCACATGTTCCGCGAGGACGCTCTCGAGCTCGGTACCTGGCAGGCCACTCGGCGGTGCGTCCAGACTGATATACGACCACGGCAGCACCATGTCGCCGGGCTGCACCGCGTCCGGCGTGTCCCGCCAGTCGCACGTGCCGCTGGTTCCGCCAACGATGAGCATACGCACACCGGCCTGCCACAGAATCCAGAATACTTTCCACTCGGCTTTTCGCTCGACCCAGTCCTCTCCGGCGACCATCCCGTAACTCGGAATGCGCAGGAACTCCTGACCGTTTGAACAGAGGTAATGCTCCACCCGCGGTCCGATGCCGTATGGCGTCTCCGGTCTGTGCATGCCCAGCAGCCGGCAGCCGCGCTGCGCCGCGAAGTCAGAGCACCGGTCTCCCCATCCCCA
>JAFAPL010000117.1 GCA_019247135.1 Chloroflexota bacterium
CGAAAGATGGCGGACCTCAATCGCCATCGACGCAAACCGGTTCCGACCTGGTTCAGGCTGATGGCGACGCGGAAGCGTAAAACGCTGATTGTTTGCCGAGCTTGTCACGAGGCTATCCATGCTGGACGGCCGACGAAGCAGGCACACTCGGCATGAATCACTGGAGAGCCGCGTGCGGGGAAAGCTCGCAAGCGCGGTTCGGTGGGGGGGTCGACAGAAAAGGACCGTCGTCCGATGGCACCTCGCTGGCGGCCTACCCGACTCTGAGAGAGCCGAGGGGTGCGACTCCCCTCGGCCACTCACCCCTGCATTTTGGGGCCATTTGCCGCGCGGGCCACACCCCTGTGCAGTCACTCGAGTGAGTGATGGTTGCTGCTTCAGTCCTCGTGGCCTAGGGTCGGTGGAGACGGCTGGCGAGCAGGGTGACCATGGCCAAGACGCCCAGCCAAGGCCCGAGCTCACCCCACCCGAGCGGGAGGGTCGCACTACCCGCGCAAGTGGCGGGAGGGCGGAGTCCACGTAGGGGCGCAGCCGATCGAACGCTGGGGTCGCCACCCCGGCACGGCGGGCCAGGGTCAGGACCTCATTGCCCAGTTGAACATACTCCGCGCGGGCAGCATTGGCGTGGCGAGCGATGACCAGTTCGGCCGTCGGCGTGTCCAGCAAGCGGCTCAAGCCAGCCACCAGGAGTGGCTCAGGCAGCACCTCGAACACGCGCAGGTTCGGCGGTGTGATGGGCACGCCGAGGGCGCGCAGCACCTGGAAGCCCTCCCGCACCGCACGAATCCACAGTACCAACGCGTCGCGCGTGTGTGCCAGGGTGTAGTTGCTGCCGCCCACCAAGTACAGCGCGTGTGCCGCCGGACAGGTCCACATCACGTGGGTCTTCAGCCACGCGTCCATAGTGCGACTGAAGGCCACTGGGAAGCCCGCCTCACGCAGTGCGGCGCCAATCCGCTCCACACGCGCGGTGCGCTGCCCGTCCAGTTCGCCCAGCGTGGTCGGCTGCTGCCAGCCGGGCAGCGCGTGGTAGCGGACCAGGTGGCCTTCGCGTGTGCCGCCAGCGCCGGCGAAGCCCAGGAGCACGCGTTCGCGGCCCACGGCCTCGATCAGCTCGTCCGGCCCGAGGGCGGTATTGACCATGAACAGGATGCTCGGCGCCGCGTGGTGTGCGGCGATGATCGGTAGGACGCTCGCGAGCTGGTCCTTGCGGACGACGACGAGGATGACGTCGTAGGGGTCGTCAGGATCGAGCTGCTCGAGCACGGTGACCGGCGTGGCTTCGCGTGCGCCTGTAGTCGCGTGTTCCAGCACGATCCCATGGCTCTGCAGGTCGGCGGCGCGCTGCCCCCGAGCCAGGACTGCCACCGTATGCCCAGCCTGCCGCAGCTTGGTGGCGAGAGGCTCCCCAGCACGCCCATCCCGACGACCAGGAGTTTCATCGCCTGCTCACGGCCACGAGCGCTCCAGTGCTGCACGGACCTGCGTGTCGTGCAGTTCGGCGTAGCCCAGCGTTGAGCGGATGTCGCGATGGCCGAGGACACGCTGCACGATCTCGATGCGCTGGCCTTGCGCGATCAGCTCGCTGCCGCGCGTGTGCCGCAACTGGTGCGGTGTGTAGCGTGGCGCACCGGTCGCGTCGACCAAGCCAGCCGCGGAGCAGAGCCTGGCCCACTGATAGTGAACGTCGTATGAGACGCGCGTGCCTCGATTGGAGCGAAACACCAACTCGTACTCAGCTGGCCTGCGACCGAGGCCACGCCGCGCGGTCCTTTCCGCGCATTCCGGGTCTCTCGCGGTGGCGCTCGGGATACGCGTCGCGACGTCGAAGCGCGCGTTCTTGTTGCGCTGGTGGCTCGAGGCGCGTGGTCGTTCAGTCCGCGGTTTGAGGTGTGGTTGGGGTGGTGGTCGATCGCAGCCATTCCTGGAAGCTGGGGCCGCCGAGCTTGGCGTGCGGCCCGGGGAGCAGGACGCCGGATTCGTTGGCGTCTGCGTCAACAGGGTCGTTGACGGCCTCGATCCGCAGCGCGGTGCCGCGCTGGTCGACGAGCAGCTTGGCCATGTCGACGAGGCTCTCCGCGCGCAGACCGGCGACCTCGAGGCTGGGGCCTGCCGGTGGTCCGGGGTTGATGGCCAGGTCGGCGAGGGTTTCGGCGACGAACCGGGCGGCGACCAGCTGGGTGTGCATCTTGGGCACGTAGCTGACATCGGCCTAGCTCCCCCATTGCACGAGCTGTTCCACGAATTCGTGAAACTGCGCGGCGCGCAGCACGCGGGCCGGGATCGGGCCGGCCAGGGTCGCCTGCTCGTGGGCGACCTTGGCGATGCTGTAGCCGCCTTTGAGACGATCGGTGGCGATGATCGAGAGGACCAGGATCCGCTGCACGCCGGCGTCATGTCCGGCCTGTTGGAGGTTGTGGGCGGCGGTGGTGAAGAACGCGGTGGCCGCTTGTTGCTCGGGTGAGGGTCCGGTGGCCACGTCGATGATGCACTGGGCGCCCGCCAGCGCTTGGGCGAGGCCGTCGCCGGTGATGACGTCGACTCCGTCGCGGCGTGAGATTCGAACTCGGGTGAGCACGTCGACGAGATGGTGGCCGACTCGGCCGGTCGCGCCCACGACTGCGATCTTGCCCTTAGACATGGTGTTGCCTCCTGGTCACGTTGGACGTGGTTGGTTGGTCAACGGGGTGACACGACGCGAGGAGAGAATGTGACCGATGGACGAGCAGCCATGGGTGGCGGAGCGCTTTGAGGAGCAGCGGACGCATCTACGGCGGGTCGCGTATCGGATGCTGGGGTCGGTCAGCGAGGCCGACGACGCCGTTCAGGAGACCTGGATCCGGCTGATCCGCGCTGACGCGGCGGAGATCGAGAACCTCGGGGGCTGGCTGACGACGGTCGTCGCGCGGGTGTGCCTGAACATGCTGCGCTCACGCCGCTCGCGGCGCGAGGAGCCGCTGGAGGGCGTGCGGGTGCCCGAGCCGATGCTGAGCCCGGCGGGCGGCCTTGACCCCGAGCACGAGGTGCTGCTGGCCGATTCGGTCGGCCTGGCGCTGCTGGTCGTGCTCGAGACGTTGGGGCCCGCGGAGCGGCTCGCGTTCGTGCTGCACGACATGTTCGGCGTGCCGTTTGACGAGATCGCCCCGATCGTCGGGCGCTCGGCGACCGCCGCGCGGCAGCTCGCCAGTCGCGCCCGCCGCCGGGTGCGGGGCGAGGCGCCGCCGCCGACCGGGGATCTCGGGCGCCAGCGTGCGGTCGTTGACGCGTTCTTCGCCGCCGCGCGGGACGGCGATTTTGACGCGCTCGTCGCGGTGCTGGACCCCGACGTGGTGCTACGCTCTGACGGCGGGACGCGGCGGCCCTGGGCGTCGGCGGTACTGCGCGGTGCGCGGGCGGTGGCCGCGCAGGCGCTGACCTTCGCCCGGCTGTCATCCGACGTCCAGCCGGCGCTGGTCAACGGCGTCGCCGGCGTGGTGGTGGCCCCCAAGGGGCGTATCTTCTCGATCATGGCCTTCACCGTCCGTGACGGCAGGATCGTGACGATCGACTCGCTGGCTGACCCCGAGCGGCTGGCCGAGCTCGACATCACGATGCTCGGACCCTCGCCTCGGAGCTGAGGGCTGCGATGCGGATCGCGGTCACCGGAGCCACCGGCCGGCTCGGCGGCCAGATCGCGAGCCTGCTCGCCGCCGACCCTGCCCACCACGTGCGGCTGCTGTCTCGCCGCGAGCTCGCACCAGCGGGCCGGCCGCCGCGGGCCAGCACCGCGCTGGCCGACTACTCCGAGCCGGCAACGCTGCGCGCGGCGTTGCGCGACATCGACACGCTGGTGTTCGTGTCCAGTGACGGCGAGGCGACACAGGTGCTCATCCACCATCAAAACGTGATCTCCGCTGCCGCCCGGAGTGGCGTCAGCCACATCGTCGCGCTCAGCGGACTGGACGCTGATCTCGCCTCACCGTTTTGCTACGCGGTCACCAACGGCCACACCGAGCGGCTGCTGGCCGACAGCGGCTGTCCGTTCTCGATCGCGCGAGCGTTGATCTTCACCGAGTTCTTCTCGGGCTTCCTGACCCAGGCCGGGCCACCGGCCAGATCCGCCTACCGGCCGGCGAGGGTCGGCTCTCACTCGTCTCGCGCACCGATGTCGGCCGGTGCCTGGCCGCGCTCGCCCTGGCAGCACCGACCGGCCGAGGCCACCCCATCACTGGACCAGACTCCCTCGACCTGGCCGC
>JAFAPL010000890.1 GCA_019247135.1 Chloroflexota bacterium
GGCATCACTTCGTGGGCTCCGACTGTTGCTTCCAGACTGTTCAACTTGCAAGATCAGCGCAGTTTTCCGCGGCCCAGGATCGGCCAGATTGCCTCCACGCGGTCGTTGCACGTCGCGTAGATCTCATCGTGAAGCACAGTCGTCGTATCGCTGTAGCCCACGATCCACTCGACGCGATCGCCCACCCGCAGGTCCGACGGTTCGCCCAGCTCAATGCGCGCGTGCTCCGCTGATAGCGAGACGGACGTCACTGGTTGACGAACAAGCGGCCGAGGCGCCGCCGCGTCACTACTCATCGTCTTTTTGCCCGCATCACAGATGACACGCGTCGGCGTCGGCCGACTCGTGACCGTGGTCATCACGGTCAGCGCGAACTCGTGCGGCACGTGCATCATGTCGTGGTAGTAGACGTCACAGAAGATGCCGCCGCCGGCCTGGATCTCGGTCACTCCAGGCAGCCGGGCGGTATAGGCGTACGTCCCGGTGCCACCGCAGCTGACGATGTCGACGGCCAGACCCGCCTTGCGACATTCGTCGGCTGTCGCGGTCAATTGTCCAACTGCCGTCGCGACACCGTTCTGTTTCGAGGCCGGATCCAGCTTGACTGTGTGGCCCTCCCAGCCCATGACGCCGGCGAAACGCAGGCCCGGCGTATCGGCTACCAGGCGCGCCAGATCCAGCGTCGGCTCGCCGGGCTGCCGTCCGGCGCGTTCCATACCGGTGTTCACTTCAACGACCACGCGTAGCTCGCGACCGGCGGCATCCGCCGCCGCCCCGAGCTCGCGCACGTTGTCCTCGTCGTCCACCGCGACCACGACGTCGGCCTGGCCCAGCAGCGCCACCAATCGTTCGATTTTGTGCCGGCCGACAATCTGGTTCGCGATCAAAATATCCTGGACTCCCGAAGCGGCCATGACTTCCGCTTCGCCCAGCTTGGCGCAGGTAACGCCGAATGCTCCGGCGCGCAGCAGTCGATGCGCCAGCGCAGGCGTTTTGATGGCTTTGGTGTGCGGCCGCCAGCCAACTCCAGTCTCTCGAAAGCGGCCGGTCATGCGCGCGACGTTGCGCTGCATGATGTCCAGGTCGAGCAACAAGATTGGAGTGTCGAGGTCCCATTTTGATTCGCCGATCATGTAGCGGTCCGCCCTTTCTTGCCCCGCACGACGGGATTTCTCAGATTACCGAGCTGGTCGATTTCGATCTCGACCTCGTCGCCGGCTTCCAACGTGAACGGACTCTCCGGGACGAGCGCCGTTCCCGTTGAAATGATCACACCTGACGGGAATGTGTCCTCACGGAAGAGCACTTCCACGAGCTGCTCGAGCTTGCGCGCGAACTCGCGCATCGACGTTTCGCCACGCCAGTGCTCCTTGCCACCGCGATGGATACGCATGCGGATGGCGAGCGCGTACGGATCGGCAACCTCCCACGCGGGAACGATTCCCGGTCCGAGCGCACAGGCGCCGTCGTAGACTTTCGCCTGCGGCAGGTACAGCGGATTTTCGCCCTCGATGCTGCGCGAGCTGACGTCGTTGCCGATGGTGTAGCCGACGATCTCGGCGTGCGCGTTGATCACGATGGCAAGCTCCGGCTCGGGCACATCCCAGGTGGAGTCAGTGCGAACGACGACGGGCTGATCTGGACCGGCGACGCGGCGCGGCGTGGCTTTGAAGAACAACTCAGGGCGATCGGCGCGGTACACCTTCGTGTAGATGTCGGGTGTCGCGCTCTCCTCCACGCGGGCTTCTTCGGAGCGCTTGTAGGTGACGCCGGCTGCCCAGACTTCGGTTTCACCGTCAATTGGCGCAAGCAGGTGCGTGAGCCGGTCTGTGCGTTCCTGGCGCCCCGCGTCCTCCACCCTCGCGCGGAAATCTCGTAATGGAAGGTGCAGCAGCTCGGATAGCGCCATATTCAGAGGTGTCACATTCTCTTCGCGCTGGATGCCGACCCGCACGTCATCGTCGGAAGTCCGATAGCGCACAATCATGTGAGCGATCCTCCAGCGGCCGAGCCGCGCGCAACGCGCGAATAGAGCCCCAGAATACCGGTCGTGTGTCTGGGCGGTGGTTCGATCCAGCGAACGCGGCGCTCGGTCAGCACCCCTTCCAGCTCGTTGGCTGGCAACTTGCGCCCACCCACGCCGACGACGGATAAGCGGCGTTCCGGAATATGGATCTCGATCAGATCATCGTTTTCGAGCAGAGCGATTGGTCCACCATCCAGAGCTTCGGGTGTAACGTGCCCAATTGCGGGACCTTTTGCGGCGCCGGAATAGCGACCGTCCGTGACAATCGCGGTTGTGCTCGACAACGCCGGGTCCGCGGCGATGATCGTCGTCGCGTAGTACATCTCGGGCATCCCGTTGGCGCGCGGGCCTTCGTACCGAATGACCACCACATCGCCAGGTTGGACTTCGCGTTTGATCAGCGCCGAAACGGCCGCATCTTCGTTGTCGTAGACACGCGCCGGACCGACGTGGACGTGCATCTCGTCTGGAACCGAGAAATATTTCACCACCGCGCCGTCCGGTGCGAGGTTGCCGCGCAGCACGGCGATGCCGCCCTCGGGACCGAACGGATTGTTGCGCGGACGCAGGATCTCCTCGCGCGGCGCGTGCACGTTGTTGAGATACCCGCGGGTTTCCGTGAAGAAACCCGAACGCTCGATGACGTCCAGATTTTCGCCGAGTGTCTGCCCGGTTACCGTCATACAGTCCAGATGCAGGAGATCGCGCAGCTCCAGCATCACGCCTGGGACTCCGCCGGCGTACCAGAGATATTCGACTGGATAGCGCCCGGTCGTCTTGGCGTTCGCGAGCACCGGGACGCGGCGGTGGATGCGGTCGAAATCGTCGATGCTGATGTCGACGCCAACCTCCCGCGCAATGACCGGCAGATGAAGCAGTGTATTTGTCGATCCACCGACCGCCGCGTGCAGCATGATCGCGTTTTCGAACGCCTCGCGAGTGAGAATCTTCCGCGGCGTGAGATCTTGTTCGATCAAGTTGAGGACCTGCTTGCCGCACGCACGCGCCAGCCGCAAATGCCGCGTCAATGGCGAAGGAATCAACGCAGACCCTGGCAACGCGAGGCCGAGCGCTTCCGACAGGACCTGGCCGGTGCTGGCGCTGCCCATGAACTGGCAGGCACCACAGGTGGGACACGCGACCGCCTGCGCGCGTTCGAGCTCTTCGCGCGGCATCTCGCCACGCTCGACCGCCGCGCCCATCGCCCACATCTGGTCGGACGTGACGAAGTCCGGTCCGTTCAGCTGAGTCCCGCCCGGCAGATGGATCGCGGGCAAATTGCAGCGCGCCATAGCCAACAGATGCGCTGGCACGGACTTGTCGTTGCCTGAGATGAGCACCATGCCGTCGTGCGGGTGCGCCAGCGCATGGATCTCGATCATGGCCGTCATCACGTCCCGCGAAACGAGCGAGTAGCTCATCCCGGCGTGCGCCTGGGCGACGCCGTCGCAGATGTCACTGACGGTGAAGACGCCTGGCTTGCCGCCGGCCTCGAAGACGCCATTGCTGACCTCTTCGATGAGGGGCCGGAAGTGGAACGTGCCCGGGTGCCCCATGCCGTACGCGCTGTCGACCAGTACCTGTGGCTTTCTCAAGTCCTCCTCGGTCCAATTCATCCCGAGCCGCAGCGCGTCACCCTGGAAGTTGACCCGCCGCAGGCGTTGACTGCGCAGCTCCCGTTGCACGCTCATGCGAAGAGGCTATCAGCGTTCGGCAGTCGGGCGTCCCGCTGATCGCCGCGCGCGGTACGATTCGCGGCGTGCCGCCCAACGTCACGCTCATCCACACCGTCGCGGGGTTGGCGCCCGTGTTCAATGGCCTCGCTCGCGAGGTCTTGCCATCGGGCACACGGGTCGTGCACGTCGTGGACGAAGACCTCCTGCAGGACACGATTCGGCGCGGATCCATCGCGGACGAGACCCGCTCGAGGCTCGCCAGCTACGTGGACTTCGCGGCTCAGAGCGGCGCGGACGCCGTGATGGTGACCTGTTCCTCGGTCGGTCCGGTGGTGGACGCGTTGACGGATAGCTCTAGCAGCAACAATCGCGTCCCGCTGATGCGGGTTGACCTGGCGATGGCGGATGAAGCCGTACAGCGTGGCGCGCGCATCGGCGTGCTCGGCACGCTGAAGACCACCCTCGAGCCGACGGCGGCGCTGATTCGCGCGCGGGCCTTGGCGGCGGGTCGGACGGTAACGGTCGAGGCACGCGTCGCGGACGGCGCGTTTGAAGCGCTGCAGGGCGGCGACACTGAGGAGCACGACCGCCGTGTGATGGCGGTCATGCAGGAGCTTCTGGGGCGGGTGGACGTGCTCGTGCTTGCCCAGGCGTCCATGGCGCGGGTGGCCGATCAACTGCCCCAGGACGGGCGGCGCGTACCCATCTTGACGAGCCCGCGGCTCGGCGTCGAACGGCTCAGAAGCCTTTTAGAACAGCAAATCTAGCGCGAGCTTGTTTACGCGGGCTGGCGCTGCGACTAGCCAGAGCAATCAACTTGACAAGTTGAACAATCTGGATGCAACAGCGGTAGCCCGCGAAGTGATGCCCGAGTTGGCCGCAATTGCGAGCGGCTCACTGCTTGCCCGAAGGTCTTCTTGCGAGGCTGGCGCTGTGACTAGCCAGAGCAAGCAAGTTGGCAAGTTGAACAATCTGGCTGCTACAGCGGTAGCCCGCGAAGTGGTGCCCGAGTTGCGCGCAATTGCGAGCGGCTCACTGCTTGCCCCAATGTCTTCTTGCGAGGCTGCCGCTTCCACTAGCCACGAGCAATCAACTTGGCAAGTTGAACAATCTGGACGTAAGAGCGGTAGCCCGCGCGTAAGAGCCGCGGCAACGCTGCTTCGCGCTGGCGCATCAACTGTTCAGGAGACGTACGAGCCTCGCCAGAGGCGCTGAATAGCTGCTCTCAGGGGCTTCCAAGTTTGCGTCCATACAACAGGACGCATGACTCCCACAGATCTCTCCCAGGCACGGCGGCTCGGCCTGTCCGCCGTCCTGCCCGCCTTCAACGAGGAGGCGCTGATCGCCCAGACCGTGGGCCACCTCGCACGCGTGCTATGCGAGCTGGTGGACCACTTCGAGATCATCGTGGTCGACGACGGCTCGCGCGATCGTACGCCGCGCATCCTTGCTCAACTTCAGGCTGAAGACCCAGGTCTCCGGCTGCGCGTTGTGACGCATCCAGCCAATCTCGGCTACGGCGCGGCACTCGCGAGTGGGTTCGACGCGGCACGCAACGATCTCGTGTTGATGATGGATTCGGACGGGCAGTTCGAGGTCAGCGAGGTGATCCGTTTTCTCGCCACACTGGATGCAGACACCGACATGGTCA
>JAFAPL010000658.1 GCA_019247135.1 Chloroflexota bacterium
GACATCGGCATCGGTGCCGGGGGCGTGGTCGCCGTCACGCGCTCCGAAACGTCGGCGACGGTCTTCCTGGACTTCCGCGGCGTGCGCGACGCGCCACACATGTCCGATAAGGACGCTCGAATCCGTGTGATGTTGTCGGTCGACCACGCCATTGAGCTGCGCCGTCGCCTGTCGGGGAAAAGAGAGCTGCAGTAGAGTCCCCCGACGTGTGGGCTTTCGAGTCAAGTCGTTGACACGAACGACCACCGGATGGTTTCCATCGGGATTGTCGAGATCTCCGAGAAAGGGGACCAGAGCCGGTGGCCGAGGACTTGAGGATGGCGCTTCAGGAGCTGTTGCCCAAGGCCGAGTTGGACGGCGACATCGATTTCCTGCGAGAGGGTGTGCGAGTGCTGGCGCAGGAAGTCATGGAAATGAGGTGGCGCAGCACCTTGGAGCTGAACGGTACGAACGCGCGACCGCGCGCAGTGGTGAGCGCAATGGCTATCGCGATCGCAGCTGGGATACGCGCGTGGGCAGCATCGAGCTCCGCGTCCCACGTGTGCGCGACGGTGGCTACTACCCAGCCCTACTCGAGCCGCGGCGCCGCGGCGAGCGCGCGCTGGTGGCGGTGGTCCAGGAAGCGTACGTTCAGGGCGTCAGCACCAGACGAGTTGATGACCTAGTGAAGGCGCTCGGCATGAGTGGCATCTCCAAAAGCCAGGTCAGCCGACTGTGCCAGGCGCTGGATACCGAGGTGGAGCTCTTCCGCACGCGCAAGCTGGAGGGCTCGTTCGCGTATTGCTGGCTGGCTGCGACCTTCCTCAAAGTGCGGCAGGAGCATCGGGTCGTCAGCATGGCTGTCGTCATTGCCGTAGGCGTCAATCAGGACGGCCAGCGCGAAGTATTGGGTGTTGACGTCGGGCCGAGTGAGGATGGCGCCTTCTGGCTGGCATTCCTGCGCGGCCTGGTGGCACGTGGTCTCAGTGGCGTCAAGTTGGTCATCAGCGATAGTCACCAGGGGCTGAAGGGCGCGATTGCCGCCGTGCTGCAGGGTGCCAGTTGGCAGCGCTGCCGGACGCATTTCATGCGCAACGCGTTAGCGCGCGTGCCAAAAGGCGCACAACAGATGGTCGCGGCCACCATCCGCACCGTGTTTTTCCAACCCGATGCGGACAGCGCGCGAGCGACCTGGCGCAAGGTCGCCGACGGCTTCCGTCCGCGCTGGCCACGGCTGGCCGAGTTGCTCGACGCTGCCGAAGACGAGGTGCTGACCTACCTTGCGTTTCCCCAGGAGCACTGGCGTCAGGTATGGAGCAATAACCCGCAGGAGCGGCTCAACAAGGAGGTGAAGCGCCGCACTGACGTGGTCGGTATCTTCCCAAACGAGCGGGCCATCATTCGCCTCGTCGGCAGCATTCTCGGCGAGCAACATGACGAGTGGGCCGTGGCTCGTCGCTACTTCTCCGTCGAGTCACTGGCAAAGCTCACCGCCAGTGACTCATCCGATCAGCTGCCAGCACCGGCGCTGCTGGAGGACGCAGCCTAGCCGATGATGCCGGCGGAGACCTCCGGATCCAAAGTCCCCACTTCCCGGGAAACGACCCTTCAGCAGGGCCCACCGAGGCCTTACTCCGGAGACGCCGATCCAGCTATCGAAGCATCGGCCTGCCCGCTGTTGTAACGCGACAGCTACAGGACTACAACCATCTTGCAACCGACGCCTGGATGAATGGCTCTAGCTTGAGTCGTAGATCGGGATCAGCGTCTCAGCCTGGTTGCTCGGGAACCTTTGGGGGGTGCTCATGATCAGCGTCGCCGGTCATCCACTGCTCGATTTCCTGGCGCTTGCGCTCGGCTTGGCGCTCGGATTCCTCTTCGTTGGCGATTCGCGGAGCCCGGTTGGCCACCTATCGGTGGTTGCGCGCTTCACGGCCCTGGTGATCGTGACCTTCTTCGCGACCGAGGTTGCGGCGCGCATCCTGAGCTTCTTCGCAGCAAGCTTCAGCGGTGTTGCGACGGGCGCGGCCGCGCTCGAATTGGTCGGCGGCATCATCTTGATCGCGGCGGTGATCGCAGCCTACATCATCCTGGGCGGACAGCTCCGCATCGAGGTCCAGGCGCGAGGCACGGATGCACGTAGCCCGTTCACCGGACGCACTGCCGTTACCGAGACAAGTCCGGGTGAGCCGGGTGGTTCCCGCTGTCCTGAGTGCTCGCAACCCATGCAACCTGGTGCCTTGTTCTGCCGTTCCTGTGGCACGCGGATCCAGACGGGCGGCGTTAGCGCCGCCGAGCGATGAGGAGCTGGATATGTACTGTGAAAAGTGCGGCAGTGGGGTCACCGACGCGGATCGGTTCTGCAGCGCCTGCGGTTTCGCCCTGACTGGCGCCCCACCCTCGCATCAGAAGACTGTGCAGGTTCGGTTGCCGGGCGTCGCGGAGCTACGTTTGGGAGGGGCTCAGCAGGTCAGGAAGTGGCGCTGGTTCAGCACCGGCG
>JAFAPL010000784.1 GCA_019247135.1 Chloroflexota bacterium
TCGCTCTCGGGTGGCCAGCGCCAGTCGACGGCTGTTGCGCGCTCGGTCATGTGGAACTCGCGGGTGGTGCTTCTCGACGAGCCCACGGCGGCGCTTGGCGTGGCGCAGACCCGCCAGGTGCTCGACCTGATCGCGAATCTTCGCTCCCAGGGGCTGGGCGTCGTGGTGATCAGCCACAACCTGGCCGATGTCTTCGAAGTGGCTGACCGCATCATCGTCTTGCGCCTGGGCCGTCGCGTGGCGACGTTCAACAAGACCGATGTCAATCGTGAACATGTGGTGGCGGCGATTACCGGCGCCGAGTACGGCATGGACGAAGACGAGGAGTCAGCATGAGCCGGGTCGCAGCCGACGCGGGCGTGGTCACCCCGACGGCCGAGCCGACGAACCTCGTCGCGGGCGCGCGGCGGCGACTGTCCGAGGGTGAGCTTGGACCCCTGCCGGTCATCATCGGGCTGATCGTCATCTGGGTCATTTTCTGGTCGCAGAACAACAACTTTCTGACTCCTCGCAATCTGACCAACCTGGTCCTGCAGATCGCGGCGATGGGCACGATCTCGGTCGGGCTCGTGCTCGTGTTGCTTCTCGGCGAGATCGACTTGTCGGCGGGCGCGGTGAGCGGCATGTGTGCCGCCGTCATGGCGGTGCTGAATGTGAAGAATGGCTGGCCAGCGGCGCCGGCGATCCTGGCCGGGATTGCAGTGGGGGCCGTCATTGGCCTGCTGCAGGGTTTCTGGTTCACACGTTTCCATGTGCCATCGTTCGTCGTGACGCTGGCTGGTCTGCTGGCCTGGCAGGGCGGCTTGCTCACGGTCCTCGGCGAGACTGGCACCGTCAATCTGAATGACAGGGCGATCGTCGGACTGGCCAACACGTTCTTTCCCACGTGGGTCGGATGGGCGATCGTCCTCGTGTGCATTGCCGTGTACGCGGCGGCGCTCACCAACGAGCATCGGATGCGCCGCGCGGCTGGGCTCGTTGTCGGCTCGCCACCTCTGCTCGCGGTGCGCGTGATCATCTTCGGCGCTGTGGTGTTGGCGGCTGTGGCGATCCTGAACGCCGATCGCGGCGTCCCGCTGGGTGTGCTGATCCTGCTCGGCTTCGTCGTGATTCTCGATTACGTGACCACGCGCACGCGCTTCGGCCGCTATATCTATGCAGTTGGCGGGAACGCGGAGGCGGCCAGACGCGCGGGCATCAATGTGCCACTTATCCGTGTTGGCGTGTTCGTGATCGGCTCTGCCATGGCAGCGTGCGGCGGGATTCTGGGCGCGTCGCGCCTGCTGGCGGTCAATCAGTCTTCGGGCGCGAGCGATCTGCTGCTGAATTCGATCGCGGCGGCTGTCATCGGCGGCACGAGTTTGTTTGGCGGACGCGGATCGGTGTGGGCGGCGCCATTGGGCGCACTGGTGATCGGGTCGATTTCGAACGGGATCGACCTGCTGGGACTGGCGTCGAACATTCGGTTCATGATTACGGGTGCGGTGCTGCTGATCGCGGTGACCATCGACGCACTCTCGCGCCGCGGCCGCGAGTCCGCCGGCCGCGCATAAAAGGGCCAGACTGCGCAGCAGGCTGATTCGCGACCTCAGCTCGCGGGCTGCCGCTCAATCGACCCAAGATTCAAAGGGAGATTCCCTTTGAGAATCCTCGGATGATCCTGCGCCAGCCGGCTCAGTGTTGCGCTCGCGATCAATACTTCCGTCCGCGTGTCAGCTCGCGGGCTGCCGCTGTTGCGTCCAGATTGTTCAACTTGCAAGTTGAGTCCTCTGGTTGATCGAGCGCCAGCCCGCGAAGTTGCGCAGCCCGCGAGCTCAGGCTTGCGGTCCGCCGTGAATAATGCCCGCTAGGGCTGCGCGAGAATGGTGGCGATCCCCTGACCAACGCCGATGCACATCGTCACCAGCGCATACTGAGCACCCCGCCGTCGCAGCTCGAGTGCGGTCGTGCCAGCCAGACGCCCACCCGAGGCACCCAGCGGGTGACCCAGCGCAATCGCCCCACCGTTCGGGTTGACCCGCGTTTCGTCTCGCCAGTCCACCCCGAGATCCTCGAGGCACGCGATGACCTGTGACGCGAACGCCTCGTTGAGCTCGACGACTTGCATGTCGTCGATGCTTCGCTCGGCGCGTTGGAGCGCCTTGCGCGAAGCTGGAATTGGACCGAGCCCCATCTCGTCAGGCTCGACTCCGGCCACCGCCGTGCTGACGATGCGCGCGAGCGGGTGCAAACCGTAGCTGCGCGCGCGCTCCTCCGAAGTGACCAGAAGCGCGGCCGCTCCGTCGTTGATACCCGACGAGTTCCCAGCCGTGACGCTCCCGTCCCTGGCAAACGCCGGCCGCAGCTTGCCGAGCGCTTCGGCGGTCGTACCCGGCCGCGGATGTTCGTCGACGGCCACGTGCACCGGATCGCCTTTCGGCTGAGGTACCGACACGGGCACGATCTCTTCGGCGAGCACTCCGTTCTGTTGCGCGCGGCCGGTTTTGTGTTGCGAGAGCAGCGCAAACGCGTCCTGATCCTGGCGCGAGACGCCGCGCCGCTCGGCGACGTTCTCGGCGGTTTCGCCCATCTGGCCGGTATATCCACGCTTCAACATCTCGGGATGCGCAAACCGCCAGCCGAGGGTGCTGTCGGCCATCTGCGGCACCCCGCGCGGAAATGCCCCTTCGGGTTTGAGCATGACCAGCGGCGCGCGCGTCATGCTCTCCACTCCGCCGGTGATGAACACGTCACCCTGGCCGCTCCAGATCGCCTGAGCCGCGGCATTGACGGCCTGCAGACCCGAGCCACACAGGCGGTTGACGGTCTGGCCGGGCACCTGGACTGGCAGACCCGCCAGCAAGAGCGCCATGCGGGCGACGTTGCGATTGTCCTCGCCCGCCTGGTTGGCGCACCCGAGGATCACGTCATCGACGTCGTCAGGATCGATCTGCGTCCGGTCGACGAGGGTGCGTATGGCGTGTGCGGCGAGTTCATCGGGGCGGACGGAGGCGAGCGCTCCGCCGTAGCGACCAATTGGCGTGCGGACGTACGCCGCGATCACCGCCTCGCGCGATGCACCGTTTGCGGTCATAGTCCGCAATTATTGCGCGGCGATCGCCAGCGTCACGAGCGTGTCGCCGCCGCCGGTGGAATGGCCGTGGATGTACAGCACGTGATTGCCTTTCGAGACATTGACGACCGCGTAAAACTCATCGGAAGAAATCGAGCGGTTGAGACGAACGCCGGCCAGGGACCCGGGCACCGCGGAGCCGACGATGACTCCGCCCGCGTCACGATCTGAGTCCATGAAAATGTCGACTCGGTCGACACCCGCGGCGACCGTCCCCTGCATGGTGAAGGCTCGACTGACACTCGCGCCTGCTGTCGGCCACGAAATCAGCACCCGAGGTGGCGTCGGCGTGGGCTGCACGGCTGGCACGCTCGAAGCCGCGGCACCCATCGCCTTGGCGGGCAGGATCCCGCCGAGGATTGGCATAACGACCTGGACATTGCTGGTCCACACCGCGCCCTGGCTCGTGTGTGCCATGACTGTCAGTGGGTTCGAGCCCGTGAGCAACGCATCGAACGGAAGCGACAGCGTGAAGCCCGGCGTCGACCAGGCGTTGTTCTGAGTCGTCTGAGGCACGTCAGGTCGCGCAACTCCCAACTGTGCCTGGGCGAGCAGCGTGTCGCCAGCGTACAGAACGACGTCGGTGATGCCCGTGGAGTCGGAGACAGATGGGTCCAGCGCCCAACCGGTGATCGCGGTGCCGTCTGTCGTGACACTCACGTTCCCGAGCAGCGGGTTCGAGCTGTCCGCGTTCATGCCCGCCTGCCACGCGCTCGAAAGGCTGGAGCGTACGAAGTGGATCCCACGCAGCGCTTGTTCGAGGCTGCAGCGGGGGCCGGGCTGCAATTCAGGTGTCGGGTCGTAGCAGGAACCCCCGCCCTGAGCGTTGGCGCCATAGGAGGTGAGACCGCGGCGGACGTCAATGAAGGTGCGATCGATCAGTCGTGGGCTCTCGGCGTTCCATACTCCGAAGCCAACCACTTGCGGGAACTGGCGCACGAAGTCGATCTGGCGCCGCTCCTGCGCCACTCGATCGGATTCATCGTCCGCGGAGTACACGCCCGGCAGCCCGCGCGAGGTGCCGAGCTCCTCGACGACAACGGGTAACTGCCGGCCGCTGGGGCACGGCTGACTGACGATGTTGTCGAGGTCCCAATCGATGGGCATGTCGCCGCCGCGGTCGCGGCTGACCCAGTCGTAGGCGTGCAGGGTGTACGCATCAATGGGCGCATCGCAGTACAGCCAACGCGCGATAGACGAGTTTGGATTGCCGGGTTCGACGTGATTCGCCCCCATCGTGCCCGGCAAGATCGGCGTCTGCGGATCCATGGCGCGGACTTCCGCCGCCGCTGCAGTGATGAATGGCTCGACGGCGGTTGGATCGCGCGGCGTGTGCAGCTCGTTGCCGAGCTCCCACGCGTAGATCACGTCGAGCGCGCCGCGCGCCTGGACCGTGCTGATCAGGTCGCGCGTGAACTGCAGGTACGGGCCGCGCCAGTTGTCGGTATAGAACGGCAGGAGTAGCTGGATGTAGTTGTCCATCCAGCCGACGTCCTCCGCCGGCTCGCCCGGAACCGCGCGGTGGTTGTTCACCAGCGCGACGATCAGCCGCATGTTCGCTGCTCGCAAAAGCGGCGCTCGGTCGGCAATTCGGTTACCGACCTGGCGACCGTCCCACTGCCGAAAGCCGTTGTTATCAGTGGCAAAGACCCGAATGATGCCCGCGCCCAGCCAGCGCGCGTAGGCGATGTCTTCCTGAGCGTCGTCGGCTAGGTCGTGGAAGAGCATGCCGTGCTGATTGGCAATGAGAAAGCCGCCGTTCATCGGGTCGGCGGGCGGGATGCGCGGCGACGTCAGGACGGCCGTCGTGGGCGCGGCGGCCGAGTTCGAGGGCGCCGGTGGCATTCCCGCAGTTGCAGAGCTTGCCGATGTAACCGTCGCCGGGGAAGTCGCGGCCGTATCGGATTGCTG
>JAFAPL010000801.1 GCA_019247135.1 Chloroflexota bacterium
ACCGCTGCATTAGCATCCAGTCGTGCCGTTTCACGGGTATGTCACGGCTGTGTCGAGTCTGACACCGGCTCTCACTGCCGGCAGGACTACCCGGCCAGCTGGGGGCCGTGTGATCGTCGGGCGGCCGAGGAGAAACCGCTTACTCGAGAGTCAAGCTGACCGCGTACGGACCCGTCTTCTGACCCGAGACCGCGAGCAGATATGTACCACTGCTTGCCAGCTTCGATTGCAGCGTAATGTCTGGACGCCCGTAGCCATCAACCGTTGTCTCGGTAGCGCCGGTCGGATCCACAAGATCCAGGCGTGGCTCCAGCGAAACGCCCGAGGTCCGATACGCGCGGGCCCTGATTACCTGGCCCTGCGCCCCTTCAAAGCGGTATCGGTCAACCTGGTCAGCCTGATCTATTGCCCCGGTTACCTCATTGCCGCTCGTGAGTTGGCCGAACCGGTCGAGGGTCCACGTAAGCGCGTATCGCCCAGTGCTGTAAAAGCCGCTCACACGGATCGTATACGTCCCACTGCTTGCCAGTCGCTTTTCGACTGTGCCGAAGATGTTGATCAAATGCCAAGGCACCTCAACCGATCCGCTGGGGTCGAGTAGTTCGATTTGCGGGTTCAGATCGGGAGCGACCTGCAACACGCGAACCTCGAGCAACTGCCCCTGCTCACCGTCAAACGCGTACGAGTCTGCGTGTTGGAGATTGAGGATCTCACCTGAACCGCTGCTCTCGGCGGCTGCGGTCGGAGCGAAGGATGCGTGTGGAGTCGCAGCCGTGGGAACAGCGGTAGATGCTTCGTCAGTCGGTGCCGCGAGCTGGTCCGAGACAGGTGCCCGCACGGCCGTGGGAGCCGTAGCGACCGTTGAAGTTGGAGTAATAGGGACTTGTGGAGTCGCTCCGAGGGCGCCAATATCGACTGAGACGGAACGACAGCCCGATAGTACGACCACGACGAGCGCCAGCCCGATTTTCTTCGATGCGGGACGGCGGCCCGATAGGACGGGCATCAGGCGAGGGGCAGCTGAAGAGCCACGGACGTCCCCTCCTCCGCACGGCTTCGGATCTTCAGCTGGCCATCGTGCGCCTCAGCGACACGATTCACAAGAGCCAGTCCGAGTCCGCTGCCATCGATTCCGTCGGTTCGGGCGGCCCTGAACAGTTCCTCTGTGACGTGAGGCAGGTCCACCTGCTCGATGCCAAGACCGGCATCGGCCACTTCAATCGTTGCGTGCGCGCCATCCTCATACAGCCGCACTTCCACCACGCGGTCGCCGGGGGAGTACTTCAGGGCATTATCAAGCAGGTTGTACACCGCGAACGACACGAGCTCGCGATCGACCATTACTGGCGCTGGTCGCCAGGGGATTCGCTGCGCGCTGATTCGCACGCGCGTACGACCCTGCGGATCAGTCGCGCGCGTCAGTTCCACCGCGTCACGTACCAGCTCGTCCAGGTCGACGGGCTCGAGCGCCAAGCGGTCAGGGGCGATGTTTGCCACCTGGCGCAAGGCAGCAACGAGAGATCGCAGCCGGTCGGTCTGCGCGCGAGCAGTGTTGATCGCGACGTTGCCCGCATCGGATTCGCTGAGTTCGGCCAACGCTGCTTTCATGGCCTGAAGTGGATTCTTCAGCTCGTGATCCAGCTCGCGCATGAAGCGTCTATGCGCGTTCTCCTGAGCTCGAGCGCGCTGCTCCCACACCGTCGCACGTTCGCGCGCCTCGTGAGCGATTGCGCGCCACTGCGTCGCGTCGCGGCGCAGCAGCGCTGGACCGAGTACGCAGGCCATGACAATCGCTCCGATGGCGGTGAGCACCGGCCCGAATCCGGTGCCGATACTTACGAAAAACAGCTGCTGCGGCCAGATCAGATCCAGAACTACACCCGCAGCGATCAGCGCGAAGCCGACGATGACCCCTTGCGGAATCAGCGGCATGGAGGGGCGCGTCGGTCGCATTCCTCGCTGCAAGCTCAGTTTCACGCGTCGCCGTCAACTCCAGGCACGAAGCGATACCCCAAGCCGATCCGCGTCTCAATAAACCTCGGCGCAGTAGCCTCATCTTCCAGCGCCCTGCGTAATTCCCGGATTCGCGTGTCGACCGCGCGATCGAACACGATGCCGTCCGCACCCCACACGTCGCTTAGAAGCCGCTCGCGCGAGACGAATTCGCCATGCCGGAGCATGAGGTACTCCAGCAACGCGGTTGCCTTCGGCCCGAGCAATACTTCGCGACCACTCAGATGGACCAACCGCGCCTGCCGGTCCAGGGCCAGCGCTCCTGAGACGAGACGGCGCGCGCCGGCGAGTGACGGACGCCCAGGGTTCGCGCGTCGCAGAACCGCCCGGATGCGGGCCACCAGCTCGCTCGGCTCAAAGGGCTTGTTGATGTAGTCGTCCGCGCCCTCCTCCAGGGTCATTGCACGTTCGGTGGCCTCACCGAACTGCGTCAACATAATGACAGGAGTCCAGTTTTGCGCCTGGCGCAGCCGACGGCACACCTCGCGGCCGTCCAATCTCGGCATCCTGATATCCAGGACGAGGAGATCTGGCCGCTGCTCGCGTGTCAGGCGAAGCGCGTTGAGGCCGTCATTCGCAACCTGAACGCCGAAGCCGCTACGCTCGAGCAGTGGCGCGAGCGTCGAGGTTACAGCCTGATCATCATCCGCCAGGAGAATACACGGCATGCCTTCACTGACGACCAACTACCACAGGCGGCACACCGCGCATCTTAAGAGGTTGGTCGATGACGTCAAGCGGCGCGTGCCGGCGCAGTCGAGCCACGCCGGGCAGGATCCGCCTCAGGTTGCGCAGCTTATGACACTGCACGCTGCCGAAATGATCGAGCACAACATGGCCCAAGGCGATGCGCGTGTGGAGAACATCCCGCTGTGTTGTCCGGATCGTTGCCTCGACACCGTCCGCCAGGAACCCACCTTGCTCCAGCCGCACCTCGGCGATATGGCGAAATGGCATGGTCCAGTTCTGGCCAAGCGCGTCCACGAAATGGAGCGCAGCGTCGGTGAAAAGCCCGTAAATCGAGTCGCCGGCGTGCGTCTCCACTCGGTCCCAGGTCGGGATATACATGAAGGCATCGACCAGCCAGGGCTTGTCCCGCCCGCCGGGGGTGTCTGCGCGGCGTTTGAGGAAGTCGGAAAGCTCGCTGACGTACATAAAGCGTGTCGAGTCCCGTATTGCCGAGATGTCCGCGGTCCGAGCGAACACGACGGCCGGGTCAATGCGAGCGGACGCAAACCACGGATCTACCTCGGCGAGAAACTGCTTGAGCCGGACCGCAGCGTGCTTGGCTTGCAGCATTGGGTTCTGAAACTCCTTCGTCACAAAGCTTTGGCCATTGCACCCAAGCTTCAGCTGGCGAATGGCTCGCCGTTGTTGGTCCGCAAAGGTAATCCGGCCGACGAGCCGTTTGACCTCGAGTGCCACCAGACTGCTGCCGATGTGAACAACAAAATCGGTCTCGAGAAAGCGATCTACACGCGTCGGGTGTGGCGCCAGCGCGTTACGTAGGAATTTCCAGCCACCTCGTCGCAGAATCCGCTCGACCTCGTCCTCACCACCAGCACCGAAACGATCGCGTTCTTCGAGCTCGAAGGTCTGGAAAGAGTCAAGCACTCCCGTGATGCGGCTAAGCAAGGATATCGTGGTCCCCTTTCGGAACGTTCGTTCACAGGACGACCGTAAGCGCGCCACATGACACGGTTATGTTGCTCGTGTGTCGGTTTGGACACACGCGTGTCGCTTTGGCGGGTGCCTCGCTCCTACGGCTCGAGCGCGGCGAAGAGCTCGGCCGGTGTGACTAGCAATCCTGGCAGGAGATCCTCGAGTGGCAGCGACTGATCATCCGTAAACACCGCCTCCCCAGCGCCCGAAAACACCGTCACGCGCCGCCGCTCCGGGTCCACCAGCAACGCCACCCGAACGCCTTGATCGAGGTACCAGGCGATCTTGAGGAGCACATCAGGGCGGTCTTCCTGCCCGGGCGAGTAGATCTCCGCCACGAGGTCCGGCGCCGAAGTTGGGTGAGCGATGTATCGGCCGCTGGCGTCGAGCGGCAACCGCTCCTGCCCATAGAAGCTGACGTCAGGTACACGCGCCACCCTCGACAAGACGACCCGCTGCTCGGTGAACGCGTGCCCCTGCTGCCGCGGACGTGCGTGGGCTTCTAGACGCATTGCGAGCTCACGCTGAAGCGCGGCGTGCTCGGTAGTCGGCGACACTTTCTGGGCGAACTCCCCGTTTGGACTCATCTCGAGCGCAGGCTCTGCCTCGGGCAGGGCCAGGAACTGCTCGAGTGTTATGGGCCAGTTCGTAATCGTGCCGGTCACG
>JAFAPL010000984.1 GCA_019247135.1 Chloroflexota bacterium
ACGAGCTGGCGCACTTGCCGACCGGACAGGCAGCCGTCTCCATCCGATTCGACCGGCAGCGGCTGGCAGTCGTGCAGGTCGAGCCGCCGCAAATGTTGCTGTATAGAAAGGAATAGGACTGTGTTCCTCTCGACCCTGTGGGCGGCGCTTCGGCGCCGCCCTTTTTCGTTTGGCAGCACGCTCGTGTTGCTGGTCGTGTTCAGCAGTCTGATGGGTGCTGCGGCTCCAGTCGCAGTGCTGCTCTGGATCGGACTCGCGTTGCTCGGGCTGGAGGTCTGGTTCGTGGTGGAGCCGGTCGCACTTCGAAGACTCGGCGCGCGCAAGCCGAACCAGGCGGAGTGGACGCGGCTCCAGGGGGCGGTTCAAACCTGCGGGTGTCGGCTCCTGATCCTCGATCAGCCGGAGCCGTGGCTTTTCCCCACCCTCCGTCACGTCGTGGTGAGCCGCGGAATGCTGGATTTTGTCGAGGATCGCGGCGTGTTCGGACTTGTCGCGCAAGCGACCGAGCAGCAGCGACTTGCCGCCGTCGTCGGTGTGCCGATCGTCTGGCTCGGCAATCTCGAACTGGTCGCCGCCTATGTCATCAGTTGTTGCGCCGTGCGACTGGGCGAGCTTGTCGCAAGCGTGATGGGTTACAGCCTGGTCTTGCCTGGTCTGCTGTTCCCGAACGCGTTCCGACGCTACGGCGGGCTGTTGCTAGGCACCGTGCTACTCGGACTGATTGGCGCGACGCTGATCACGGACAGTTTGCCGGGTGCCGGTCTGGCGCTGCTCGTCGGTTGGGCTGTCGTCCGTGCAGTTGACGCCGTCCTGGCGTGGGAGTCACGCCGACTGGAGGCAGTCGCTGACGAGGCGACCGTCGCGGCCGGTCTCGGATCGCACCTGCGCGAGGCGCTGGAAACACTCGGGTGGGCCGACGAGCTGCCCCGAGCGCGCGGCCTGCTGGGAGTACTGCAGCAGCCGGGTGCGTCGGTGGCTGCTCGCCTGGAACGCGTCGAACGGCTACTCGCAGGCAGTTGAGGATGAAGGAGGGACAACCATGACGCGCGCACCTCCGCGGCTCCAGACGAGCCGCCCGTTTCTCGTCGTCAAAAGAGCCCCGGTTGGCGCCGGGGCTCTTTCCGTTTGCCGACCTGTAAGGAGCAGATCGGCGTTCCCGTGGGCTTTCGCCCAGAGGAGACACCAGCGTGTCGATTCCCACTCTAGCACCGCATGCCGCCGGTGAGAACGGTGTTCCCGCGCGGCCGCCGCTCACGCGTTATCAACAGCTCGTAGAGGTGGAGCTGGCGATCTCGAGTCTAGAGCAGCGGGTCGCGAAGCTCGAGCGCAAGCTCAAGGGCACCGCGGTATCATCGAAAAGGTCGAAGAAGCGGCGCAGATCGCGTCGATCGGCCTGGATGAACTGAACAGGAGTGCCGCCCTGGGGACCCGGGGCGGCACTCTTTTTTTGTGCCCAGCGACATCGGCGCAGCCGGCGTGACGCTTGTGACGTCAGAGTGATCACGTAGTGCACTCAAGCTTGTGACGGGTTCGTAACACCGCCCACCCCTGGTCTCCCACGTGACGCTTGTGATCACGGTGTGACCGCCAAGGTCTCTTCCGCGTGACGCTTGTGACGGCGCGGTGACGACGATCAGTTTGTTAAATTTTTGCAAGCGCTCGATTTTTCCTCTCACGTGACGCTCCACGTGACGCCTCGCGTGACGCCCCATGTCGAAACTGGACTCACATGCGCAGCAACTTTCACGACTCGCTGAAAAATCTTGACATCACCGTTTGGTCAAAATTGACCTCCGCCGCCCGGATGCGAAAACATGTTCGCGTCAGGTTGCCGAGCGGCTCACCTGGAGTGCCCGCCGCCGGGGGCATGACACCGTCACGCACCATCTCATCCCAGCCTGAAGGGGGAGGCCCGACTTGGCTGTCACGGCTCTGAGTCCGGCACGTGCCATTCGCCGTCCGAGGCGGGCGGATCCGCGGGCCCTCATTGGTGTGTTTCTCACGCTCGCCGCACTGGCCGGCTCCGTCGCTTTCTGGGTGACCGCGAGCGAAGCACGGCCGGTGGTGGTCGCTACGCGAGATCTGCCGGCCGGCGCAACTCTCCAGAGCTCAGACCTGACGGTTGCGTACGTGCGTATGGACGACGCGCTGTATCGGGCCGCGACACCGTCTGAGATGCTGGACTCCCTCGTTGGACGCCAGCTGGCGGAGCCCATGCACGCGCAACAGGTCCTGGCGCGCGCCCAACTGGAGGACCACTCCGGGCTCGGCCGCGATCAGGTCGCCATCACGATTCCGGCGCATCCGGACACCGCCGTGGATGGTCGCATCCGCGCCGGCGACCAGGTCCAGATCCTGGTGACGGTGACGGATAAGAACGTCAGCGAAGCGCACACGCGCCTGGTGCTCGCGCGTGCCCAGGTGTTCGAAGTTGGCCGCGAACAAGGCTTCGGCGCCTCGAGCACAACGAGTGCCGAGAGCGCCGACGCAAACGGGCACGGCAGCATCAGCTCCATCACGCTGGCGCTGTCGCCCGAGGACGCCCGAAGCCTGGCCGAAGCACGTCGCAGCGGCGATCTGGACGTGCTGCTCCTGCCACCGGAGTCTGACAACCCGTGAGCGCACGCTCCGTTCGGCCACGGCGTGTTTAGCCCACCTCGGACGCGGCTGGCACTCGCGCTCGGCGACCAGGAGCTGGAGTGGCGCATCAGGCCGACGCTCGAGCTGGATGAGCAGCTCGAGATCACCGCGGACTGCCTGTCGGCTGACCAGCTCACGGCGGTAGTGGAGTCGCGTCAGGTGGACCTGCTGCTGGTCGCCTGGGGGCTGCACCGGCTGGGCGAGCCCCTGCTGGAGCAACTCACGCGAAGCGGCCTGCCGATGCTCCTGCTGGTGCCGGACGCGGCCGACGAGCGATGGAGCGATCGCCGCTTTCAGGTGCTGGCGCAGGATGCGGAGGCGAACGCCGTGCACGAGGCACTGCTGCGCGCCAAGCGCGGCCACCTGGTCCGACCGAAGCCGCGTCCGAGTCGGGAGCCGGTCGAGCTGAAGCCGGACGATCGTGGCGTGGATCCGGAACCGCAAGTGCGCGTGTTGGCCATCGCCGGCGGAGCCGGCAGTCCGGGTCGCACGACGGTCGCCATTTCGCTGGCGGCGGCGCTCGGGTCGGTCGCACCCACCGTCCTTGTAGAAGCCGACCTGACCGCACCCGCGTTCGCCGCTTACATCGAGCGCGATCCGAGCCGCAACATCTGCACGCTGGCGCACGCCGTGCGCGAGAGTCCGCACGCCTGGACCCAGGCGATCGCCGACGAGCTGCAAGTGCTCAATCGCCACGTACCGCATGCGGCCGTCCTGTGTGGATTGCCGAAGCGCGAAATGCGATCCAGCGTCTCGCCCGGGCTCATCCAGCGACTGGTAGCGGAGCTCGCGTCTCGCTTTCGCTTCGTCATCCTCGATGTCGGAGAGCAGTTGCTCGGTACCGACGCCGCGGTGATGGCTCACCGAGCTGCGCTGGGTGTGGCGCAGCACGTCCTCATGGTGTCGCGCTCGGACATGGTGGGACTCTGGCACACCCGCGTGGCGCTGAAGCAGCTGGAGCACCAGCTGAGCATCGAGCCCGCGCACGTCAGCCTGATCGTGAATCGACATGATTCACGGCATCACCATTCCCGGTCGGAGATCGAGTGGCATCTGGGCGTGCCGATCGCGGCGGTGATCCCGTTCGACCATGCGGCGACTGAACGCGCGATTACCGACCAGAGCCCACTCGTGCTCGACGGATCCAGCCGAGCAGCCAGGGCAATCCTGGACCTTGCCGAGCGCCTGCATGCAGGACACATCCATCTGCCGCGGACCGACTCGCGTGCGGTTCGACCGTGGTGGCGGCGGTGGCCTGCGCGACAGCCGACCAGCGCCGCGGCTTCATCTTCTGAATCTGATCTCGAGCCGCGGCTGGCGGCGAGTGGCCGGCGCGAAGGTCGGGCGTGGTAGCCGCGCAGGCGGGCGAACTGGAAGCACTTCGGCCAATCGCGCCAACTGACCGTGGCGCGGAACGCATCATCCGCGAGCGGGTCGTGCAGGCGGTCAGTCGCTACCTGGGTGACGGCCGGCTGCTCAGTCCGAACGCCGAGGACGAGCAGCGCGTGCGCGCGATCATCGAGGACGAAGTCACCGCCTTCGAACGCCGCGCCGTCACCACGAACTCGCCGCTGTTGCTGGACCCGGAGCGCCTGAAACAGCGCCTGTTCGACTCGGTCTTCGGTATGGGCGTCCTCCAGCCACTGATGGACGATCCACGCGTCGAAGAGATCATCGTCAACGGGCCGATGCGCGTTTTCGCGATCCGCGACGGACACAAAGAACAGGTGGCGATCCGATTCGAATCCGACGACGAGCTGCGCCAGCTGATCAAACGCGTGATCAGCTCCGCCGGCCGGCGACTGGATGACGCCGCTCCGATGGTCGACGTGCGGCTGCGCGACGGCTCGCGCCTGAATGCCGTGATCACGCCCGCCTCGACGCGCTGGACGTCGGTGACCATTCGGCGATTCCTGCTCCGCGCGCAGTCGCTCCAGCAGCTTGTCGAACTGGACGCGCTGAGCGACAGCGCCGCCGAATTCCTCGAGGCGGCCGTCCAGGCGGGTGTGAACATCCTGGTCAGTGGCCAGACCGGCGCGGGCAAGACGACGCTGCTGAATGCACTCGGTGCATCCATCGCGACACTCGAGGAACGGGTTGTCACGGTTGAGGAAGTGCCCGAGCTCCAGCTCGATCGACTCTTGCCCGATTGCGTCGCACTGCAGGTGCGCGGAAAAAACGTGGAGGGCGTGGGCGAGATCAGTATTCGAGATCTGGTGCGCAATGCGCTGCGGATGCGGCCGACGCGCATCATCGTCGGCGAGGTGCGCGGTGCCGAGGCGCTCGACATGCTGCTGGCGATGAACACCGGTCACGAAGGCTCGCTCACGACCATTCACGGCAACTCGCCGCGCGACGCCCTGGATCGTCTGGCGACGCTCGCCAGCATGGCCGGCGAACGACTTTCGAATGAGGATCTCACGCGGATGGTCGCTCGCACCATAGAGCTGGTGGTCCAGTTGCGGAGCAACGTGCGGACCGGTCAGCGACGGGTTGGAAGCATTTTCGAGGTGACCGGTGTCGAGGCCGGCGTGATCAGTGGGCATGACATCTGGAGCCTGGATCAAGGTCAGCTGGTCTGGACCGGTCGTCCGCCGCGGTGTCTGGAAAAGATGGCCGCGCGCGGCATCGACTACGCGCCTCCGGTCGCGCGTAGCGGGGATACGGTCGCGTGAGACTCCAAAAGCGTCACGTGACGCTTTTCCCACTCGGCGTGACGCCTTGCCCCACCCACGTGACGCTTTTTCGTCTGCACGTGACGCTTTTTCCTTCCCACGTGACGCCCTACGTGACGCTCCACGTGACGCCTGGTGTGCATGATGCAGTGCGAAAGGAGACGTTCATCTGATCCCACTCGTCTTGTCGGTTGCCCTGGCGGCCGGCGTGTACTTCACGTATGACGGACTGGCGCGTCCCCGCGATCGACTGATCCGAGCGCCGCGTCTGGACGCCGTGCGCGAGTTTCTGACGCGCGCGGGTCTGCGCGAGGTGACGCCGCGTGAATTCGTCGTCTTTTCGCTCGGGGCTGGGCTGTTCTCGGCCCTGGTGAGCCAGCTGTTGCTAGGGTGGCCGATCGTGACCGGCCTGGCAGGCGGCGCTGGTGCGCTCGCGCCGTACGTGTATTACGTGCGCCGCCACGACCTGCGGCGGCGGGCGGTCGAGGAAGCGCTCATCGAGGCGATCGAGCAGCTGCGGGATGGCATTCGCGGCGGGCTGTCAGTGCAGGAGTCGCTCGCCGGACTCGCGCGGACCGGGCCCGAGGCCTTGAGGCAAGAGTTCGCCACGCTCACCCGCGAGGCGCGCCTGCTCGGCTTTGATGGCGCGCTCACCGCGATGCGCGACCGGCTGGCTGATCCGGTCTTCGACGTGGTCGCCGCGGCGCTCCTGGTCAACGACCGCCTGGGTGGTCGACAGGTCTCGCAGGTGCTGGATCGGCTGGCGGAGGCAACCCGCGCCCAACTGCGCATCCAGCAGGAGGTCCGGGCGCAGCAGGGGCGCACGGTGTTGTCGGCGCGCATCGTTGCCGCCGCCCCGCTCGTCGCGCTGCTCGGTTTGCGCGCAACCAACCCGCGCTATCTCAGTATTTTCGACAGCTTCGCGGGCCAACTGGTGTTGATTGGCTGCGCCGCCAGCATCGGCCTGGGATACATGGCGATGCTGTATCTGACGCGTCTGCCCGGCCAGCGACGAGTGTTGGTCCGCTGATATGCCGAGTCTCGACGTGCTGATGCTGGTCGTGTCGCTGGAGCCGCGTGGACTCGACGCGCGAGTGATCGGACTTCCGCTGCTGTTGGGCGCGGGCCTGTATTTCATCCTGACCGCGCAGCCCATCGGCCGGCCGAAACCCGATCTGGGTGATCGGCTGCGGCTCCTCGACGTGGACGAACGCATCCGTCTGGCGGAGATGGACCAGCATCGGGCACGTCCGTTGTTCGCATCGCGGCTGCTCGAGAACATGCTGCGACCGGTGATCGATGACCTGGGTCGAATCGGACGCGCAGTGTCGTTGCGGCTTGGCGTCGCCGGCGGACAACGGCTCGAACGGCGTTTGCACGTTGCGCGACCGGGCGTGGACGTGTCCCAGTTCATGGGTGAAAAACTGGTCAGCGCGGCCATCGGCGGGGTCACATTCCCCTTGATGAACGGTCTGCGCATCACGCCGTTCGGTGCGTGGCCGGTGTGGCTGTGGCTCGCCGCGGCTGGGGTTGGTTTCCTCATGCCTGATTGGGACCTCGATCGACGGCACGCCCGTCGACAAGGCATGGTGTTGATGGAGCTGCCAACCATCCTCGATATGCTGACGCTCGCCACGTCCGCGGGCATGGCGCTGGAACAAGCCATCGAGGAGGTCGCACGCCAGAGCGAAGGTGTGGTTGCGCGCGAGCTGCGACTGGTGGTCCGAGAGCTCGCGCTCGGCCAGCGGGCGACGCTCCAGGTTGCGCTGGAAGCGATGGCGGAGCGCCTAGGTATGCCGGAGGTGGAGCACGTTCTTGGACGATTAGCGGCGACGTACGAGCAAGGCTTGCCGCTGGCGCAGGCGCTCGCCGCACACGCGCAGGCGCTGCGCGAACGCCAGCGACTGCACATTGTGGAGGAGGGAGGCAAAGCGACCGTCAGGATGTTGTTGCCGGTCGCGCTGTTGATCTTGCCAGCGCTGTTCGTTGTGGTGCTGGTACCCGCCGCCGTCGAGCTCACGCGGCTCGGAGGCTAGTCCCGAGTGGAGGAGGAACCAGAATCGATGTTGGAGCATGTGGAGCTGCAAGTGGTGCGCCTGAGCAACTGGATGGTGGAGTTGCGTGAGCAGGTGGGCGAATGGTGCCGCGGGTCGGAGCGGGCGCAGTCGACGGTCGAATACGCGCTGGTTGGAGCTCTGGTGGTCATCGCCGCGGCGGGCGCACTGACGATTCTCGGCGGCCAGGTCAACAACGTCTTTGGCAGCATCAGCAGTACGTTGAAGACCGCGGCGACCTCGTCGAGTGGCCACTGACAGCGACCAGTAGCGCGAGATTCCGATGCGGCCTCATCGCGGCGGCGGCCAGTCCCTGGTCGAGTCCGCCCTGGTCTTTCCGATGCTGATCCTGCTCTCGCTCGGCGTGATTCAGGTGATGCTGTACGCGCACGCGCGCGACGTATTGTCGAGCGCCGCCCAGGAAGGTGCGCGGCTGGCAGCAGAGGACGGCCGCGGCGCGGACGAAGGCATCAGTCGAGCGCAGGACCTGGTCAGCGCGGGACTGGGAACCAGTATCGAGCCGGTGCTGGTTCACATCAGCGTCACTCCAGACCTGGTGGACCTCCGCATCGATTCGGAGCTGCGACCGATCCTGCCACTACCCGTGGCTGGCGGGCTGCCCCTGCACGCTGAAGCCCGCGTTGCCGCCGAACGTTTTCGACCGGCCGGAGGCTCCGCATGACCGATCGTGTGTACGAATGCCGTGGCGCGCCTGTCGATCTGGACCGAGCAGTCGTCCGCCCACCGGATCGCCGGCAGCGCGAGAAGCCGCGCGGTTTTCTGCCGACTGCGTTGATCGCATTGGTGCTGATACCGCTGGCGGGTGCAGCCGATAAACAGGCTGGCCCGCTCGTCGCGGCGGCGAGCGCGACCGGTGTGCTGCTGCTTTATCGCGTCGCGCACGGGCGGGCTCCATGGGGCTGGATCAGCCTGCTCAGCGGAGTCATTGGACTGATTGCTCCACGCAGCCAGTTCGGATCTCTCGGTACGGGCGTGTTCGTCGTGACGATCCTGTCCTTCGTGTTCTGGCTCGCAAACCACCGGCCGAACGCCGCGCGCAGTCTCAAGCACCCGCGACCCGGCTCGCCCGAGCGCAAAGCGCAGCTTCTGATGGGCTTCAGCGGCGAACGGCACGTGGGTTCGGTGCTCGCGCACGAGCTACCGCAGGAGTACGCGGTGCTCAACGGTCTGAAGCTTCCGCGCGGCGCCGGCGACATCGATCATCTGGTCGTTGGTCCCACCGGCGTTTTCGTCCTGGAGACGAAAACGATGGTCGGCCACGTCGTCTGCGCAGCCGACGGGACGTGGAGCCGGACGCGTTTCGGCCGCGCCGGCGCGCGCTACCCGGCCTACATCGGCGACCCTGCCGCGCAAGCGCAACGCAACATCATCGCGCTGCGCAACTACTTACGGCAGAGACTCCCCGCGTTGTTCGAACCTGGCCGCGGCCTGTGGATTGAAGGTCTGCTGGTGTTTCCGCACCCGCGTACCGAGCTGGAGACGGAGCACAGCCGCATCCAGGCGCTGCGGCTGCAAGACACCAGCCGGCACATCGCCAGCCATACACCCCGCCGCCCGCTCCAGCCACACGAGGTGGACGCGGTGGTCGCAGTCTTGCTGGCCGAGACCGAGCAGCGTCCACAGCCAATCGCGCAGAGCGCGCAGGCGTTCATCGAGATCGCGATCGCGCTTCCAATTGTTCTCGGGCTGCTGTTCGGAACGGTGGCGCTGAGTCGTGTCGTGCAAGCACAGACCGCGGTGGTTGCGCTCGCCCACGAGGTCGCGCGGGCGGGTGCGCTGGCGAATTCTCCGGCCGATGCACGTGCGCGCATGCAGCAGCGATTTCTCGATGTTGCACCCGGCCTTGGCCTGGATGCACGCCAGATCGAGCTCCAGTCTGATGTGTCCCAGTTCGCCCGCGCGAACGGCCGTGTTCGCGCAAGCGCGCGTTACACAGTGGATCTGGGAAATCTGCCGTTCGTTGACGCGCTGCCGCAACCCACGGTAGTTGCGGAGCATGTAGAGGTGGTCGACCCGTTTCGCGCCGGTATTTCGATGCCGCTGGAGACCGGCCGATTCCGATGAGCTGGAGGGGTGCCGAGCGCGCGCAAGCGCTGATCTGGCTGACCGTCGTGGTGCCACTGTTCATCTCGATGGCCGGTCTGGCAATTGACGGCGCAATCCTCTTGGCGGGCCGCCGCGAGCTCCAGAGTGTCGCGGACGGAGCCGCACGCGCCGGTGCAACCCGAGTGGACCTCGCCCGACTACGCGACACCGACGGCGCCGACGTCGAGCTGGATGCGGCCGCCGCCCGCGGCGCCACACAGTCGTATCTGGACAGTGAGCTTGCCGGCGAGGTGACCTGGGACGCGCGCCCCCACGCGCGGATCGATGTCCAGTCACGCCGCGTGCGCGTGACGTTGCAAGGCACGTTGCGTACCGCGTTCTTGCGAATTGCGAATATCAACGAGGTGCCCGTGGAGGCCAGTGCATTCGCCGACGTGCGTTTCGGTATTCGCACAGGAAGTGGCAGCTGAGGAGTCCCATGCCCGCACGTACCGCTGATCCGGCTTGCCGTTCGCGTTCTCAGGTGCGCGCTGGCAGGCGCGGCTGGACCTCACTCGTTGGATTGATTGTGCTGATGGCGCTCTCGGGCGGCGCACTTCGGGTGTTTGGTGGCCTGCCGCGCATGCCCGAGGGCACACCCAGCGTCGACGCGATGCATGCGCTCTTGGCTGGTAGCACGTTGCCGCTCCAACCCATCGTCAGCCTCCTGGTCGGAATCGCGTGGCTGCTCTGGCTGTGGATCCTTGTGTCGCTCGTGCTGCAGCTCGTGCTGCACGCTATTGAATCTCTGGCTCGCGGCGCTGGCTGGCTTCGTTCGGCGCGAGGCTTGACGGATCGTTTTACTGTCCCGATCGTACGCCGCACCGTGGCCGCCGCGTTCGCTGTTCAGATTCTCAGTCGAAGTGTCCCGGTCGCCGCCGCCGAGCCGCTCTCGCCTGCGGACGTCAGTGTTGCCGCTCCGCACGCGGCGGCCCAACGGCTTGCCGTTGTGGCTCCCATGATCTCGGAACCCAGCGCGCCCACCTCGGCGCTGTATCGCGTCCGAGCTGGCGACACGCTGTGGACGATCGCCGAACACGCGTACGGCTCGGGCACCGAATACCGACGCGTGGTCGCGGCAAACCTGGGCCGCCGCATGCCTGACGGCCAGACGTTTACCGCGCGCGGCGTCATCGCGCCCGGGTGGGAACTGGTCCTGCCTCCGATCACCGCTGATGTCGAACAGGCCGACGGAGAAGCTTGGTACACGGTCCAGCCAGGTGACACGCTCTGTGGCATTGCGGCACGTGTTCTCAAGGACGAGAACAAGTGGTCGGTTCTGCTGGAATTGAATGAAGGCGCGACCAGTCCGGATGGTGCTCACGTTCTGGCAAATCCGAATTTGATATGGCCCGGCCTACGACTCCGCCTACCCGATCCGCAAACCCCGCGGCCGCTCGAAGCCACTCCGCCGGACTCGGTGACCAGCGACGAAGCCGATCCCGCGGAACCATCGCAGGATGCCGATGCCGACCCGGCAGACCGGAGCGCAGGGTCGCCGCTGCTGGCCCACGCTCCGCAACCATCGCCCGACACGACGGTTGCTCTCCGCTCCTCGGCCGAAGAACCGGGAGTTGCAGACCCCGATCTCACCGCGGC
>JAFAPL010001055.1 GCA_019247135.1 Chloroflexota bacterium
CCGAGCGTGGCGGCCGCGGCGCTTCACGACGTGCAGTCGGGGGCGGCGCCGCCGCCGTACGAAACGCACGCGCCGCGAGCTCGCGCGCCTGCTCGCGCGTGAGTGGCGGCCCCTCGCGGGCCGTGCGCGAGGAGAGCCACGAGCCCGAGCTCGACGAGCCGCCACGGCCCGCGCCGGGGGCATGCGTCACCAGCGCCAGTGACTGCGGCACGTCCACCAGAAACCGCGAAGGTGTGTTGACGGAGGACGAGCCGTAGGTGGTGCGGCGGAACGCGTACACAAGGTAGAGCGAACGCATCGCGCGAGTAATGCCGACGTAGAACAGCCGCCGCTCCTCCTCCAGCTCACGCGAATCGCCGCCCTCGATCGAGCGCTGGTGCGGCAAGACGCCTTCTTCGAGTCCGACCAGAAACACGATCGGAAACTCCAGTCCTTTGGCCGCGTGCAGCGTGATAAGGGTGACCGCATCGCCGCTGCCACCCTCGTCGAGCTGATCGACGTCCTGCACCAGCGACACGTCTTCCAGGAACACCGACAACGCGTTTTCGGACGAAAGCTCATCGTAAGCCTGGGCTTTGGCCTGTAACTGGAGGACGTTGGCCCAGCGGTCGTCGCCTTCTTCGGTGCCGTCCTGAACGTAGCCGGCGTAGCCAGTCCCCTGCAGCAGCGCGTCGATGAGCTCCTGGACCGTCCGTTCGTGCAGTGACGCCCGCAGCGGCTCGACGATGTCTACAAATGCACCGATCAATTCACGTGTACGAGGACCGAAAGCGGCGGCCACGTCTTTGTCGGACTCGTCGAAGCGAAGGCGCGCGACCCGTAGCAGAACTTCGTAGAGCGCAACATTGTGCGCTTCGGCCCAGCGCGTCACGTCCTGAATCGTCTTCTGGCCGATGCCGCGCGGCGGCAAATTGATGATGCGCAGCAAGCTGACGGTGTCCGCCGGGTTCTGGAGTACCCGCAAGTACGCCAGAACGTCTTTGACTTCTCTTCGTTCGTAAAAGCGCACGCCACCGACCAGTCGGTACGGTAGGCTCGCGCGAACGAACGCATCTTCCAGCACGCGTGACTGCGCATTGGTGCGATACAGGATCCCGAACGAGTTCAGCGGCACACGTTGTGATCTGTGGAGGCGTTCGATCTCGCGCACGACGAACAGGGCCTCGTCCTGCTCGTTGTAGGCTTCATGAACGGTAACGGGCAGGCCGGCATCGTTATCCGTCCACAGGTTCTTTTGTTTGCGCAGCGTGTTGGAGGCGATCACCGCTCTGGCGACTTTCAAGATGGTTTCAGTCGAGCGATAGTTCTGCTCCAGGACGACAATCCTGAGATCGGGGAAGTCTTTTTCAAAGTTCAGGATGTTGCGGATATCCGCGGAGCGCCAGGAGTAAATTGACTGGTCCTCGTCGCCGACCACGCACAGGTTTCTACTCCGATTGGTGAGGAGCTTGACGATCTCGTATTGTGCGATGTTGGTGTCCTGGAACTCGTCCACCATCACGTAGTGGAACCGGTTCTGATAAATCTCCAGCACCTCTGGAGCTTCGCGAAAGAGCTGAACGGTCACGCCGAGCAGGTCGTCGAAATCAAGCGCGTTGTTCCGCTCCAGGAGATCGTTGTAGCGGCGATACACACGCGCGACGGTTTCCTGCCACTGACCCTGGGCTTCGCGTCCGAAAGCGTCGGCGCTCATCAGCTCACTTTTAGCGTGTGAAATTGAGCTCAAAATCGCGCGCGGCGAGGTGCGTTTGTCGTCGAGCTCGAGCTCTTTGAGCACCTGTTTGACGACATCCATCTGGTCGTTGTCGTCGTAAATCGCGAAACCGGGGTCGCGTCCGAGGTGTTTGATGTCGCGGCGCAGCCAACGCGCACAGTTCGCGTGGAAGGTTCCCACGGCCAGCCCGCGCGCGGTTTCCGGACCCACCAGCGTCTCGAGCCGTTCGCGCAATTCGCGCGCGGCCTTGTTGGTAAACGTGACCGCGAGAATGCGCGACGGATAAATGTCTTTCGCGTCCAGCAAATACGCGATGCGATGCACGATCACACGGGTTTTGCCCGAGCCCGGTCCAGCCAGGATCAGTAGCGGTCCGTCCACGTGCGAGGCGGCTTCACGCTGATGTGGATTGAGACCATTGAGCATGCGCTCGGTCGGGGTACCCGTGACCATTGCGCAGGAGTGTACGCTGGGTCCATGTCGATGGGCAGCGCAATTCAGTTCAACTTCGGACCTGGTAATCCCGACCCGGGCGTGTTCCCCTCGCGCGACCTCGCCGCCGCCGCGCAACGTGTCATCGAACGGTCAGGCACCGAGCTCGCGCATTACCCGGACCAACGTGGCTTGCCAGCCTTGCGAGAGTTGCTGCAGGCGCGCTTCGAGCACAGCCACGGCGTGCGTCCGCCCGTCGATCACATCGTCATGACCAATGGCGCCATGCAGGGCCTCCAGCTGGCCGCCCAGGCGCTGGCGCGTCCGGGTGACCCCGTCATCCTCGAAGAGTTCGAGTACGGCGGCACCATCCGCGTGTTCAAACAGCACGGGCTGCGCCTGGTAGGCGCGCCGCTGGATGACCATGGCATGATCGTCGATGCGCTGCCCGCGTTGATCGAGCAGCACAAGCCGGCGTTCATCTACACGACGGCTAGCTACCAGAACCCGACTGGCACGTCACTGCCGCGTGAGCGACGGGAACAGTTGGTCTCGATTGCGCGTCGGTACCACCTCCCGATCGTCGAGGACGACACGTACGCAGACATCAGCTTCGAGCCGCAGCTGGAGAAAGCCGTGTACGCGCTCGCCGAGCCGGGCGAGGTGATGTACATCGCGTCGCTCTCGAAGATCCTCGGGCCTGGTCTGCGGCTCGGCTACTTCATCGCGCCCGAGCCGTTGCTCGGACGGATCATGCCGTGGAAGACGGACGGCGGCACGTCCGCGCTCTCCCAGATGATCGCCGCCGAGTATTTCTCAGAGAACCTGTGGACACACATGCTCGATGCGGCGAACGCGGTGAAAGAAAAGCGGAACGTGCTCCTCGACGCCCTCGAGACAGAGTTCAGCGGGTTGGCCATGCATTGGACGCGGCCTGATGGCGGTCTGTTCCTGTGGGTGCGGCTGCCACCAGAGGTCGATCGCGTGCGCTTGTTCGAGCTGGCGCAGGCGCGAGGCATCCAGTATTCGACGGGCCAGGCTTTTCACTCGGGTGGTGAAGACGTGCCCTACCTGCGACTGGCGTTCGGCTGGATCGAGAAAGACAAGATCGCCGAGGGCGTGCGTCAGCTGGCCGAGTGTCTGCGTGTGGCAATGCCGGCGACCGCCGCGGCGCGGTAGTTGATTGCCGGGCTCGGCAGGTGCTCGCTAGGGGTTTGGGCGGCCGATGAGGACGAAGCCATACACCGCCAGCAGGGCACTCGCACCGAGGAGGATCCCGCGATAGATCCGTTGCGAGAGCAGGCCTATCCAGCGGTGTAGCGCCAACGCGAGGCCGACGTTCGAGCCGACGATAGTCGCGTAATACCCGAGCAGGAAGGCGGCGACGGCGGGCCAGCCCACGACGCGGGCTTGCGTCGTTGTCGGGCCGCCAAGCATCGAGATCGCGGGCACGACCGTCGGCGGGAGGTCGCTGAAGACGGTCACCGCGATCAGCACGATAGGGCCATCGGCCAGCAGCGGCCCGGCGGCGACAGCGCACCACGGAGCCAGCCGCTTTTGAGTGTTTCGGTTGCGACCAGCGTCAGCACCGGGCCCGGACTGATGCCGGCCACGAAGCCGATCCCAGCGCCGAGCACGAGAAATGTCAGCACGGCGTCTCAGGCGCGCTGTCGCGCAGCCCACACAGCGACCTGGGTGCGGGAGGAGGCGCCCAGCTTTCCCAGGATGCGGCGGACGTGGACCTCGACGGTTGCTTCAGAGATCACCAGTCGCTCGGCGATCGCGCGGTTACTCAGACCTTCGGCGAGTAGATCGGCCACCTCGCGCTCGCGGCGGGTCAGCAGATCGGTGGACGCACCGCCGCGTGAGGTGGACGGGCCGCGGTGCGACGACTCGATGTGTAACCTCAGCGCGCACTCGATCGCATCCTCGAGCGACGCCGATCGTCCTTCCGCGCATGCCTCCGCGTAGACCGCGTGCGATAGCGCACGGCGGGCACGTTCCAGCACGGCTGTCGCTAGCCCTGCATCCGGCGCGCCCATGTGGCGTCGCGCGTCGGCTGCAGCCGCGCACAGCCGCGCGGCCATCGCGTGCTCGCCCTCGACGGACGCGACACGGGCGATCTCGTCGAGTGCGTCGGGCACCTGCAGCATGTGGCGAAGTTCCGTTTGAAGTCGCAGCCCGTGTTGCAGCAAACGCAACGCGGTCTCCAGGTCGCCGCGTTCGCGCGCGACGTTGCCCAGGGCTCTGAGTGCCTGCGCTGCTCCGTCGCGGTCACCTGCCTCGCGCGCGAGGGCGAGGCTGTCCTCCAGGTGCGTCTGTGCCGCGCGAAGATCACCTTCAGCCAGCTCGACCTGACCGAGATCGCGCAGTGAGCCGAGAATTCCGGTGCGATCGCCCATCGCACGGCGCACCTCGAGCGCCTCGACAAAGTACTCGCGCGCCTTGCGCGTGTCGCCTTTGCCGAGATAGAGGAGCCCCAGCCCACTCACGATGTGGCCGACATAGAAAGGATGATTGTTTCGCGCCACCAGCATGTAGCCCTCCTCGCTGGCGCGAATGGCGTGTTCGGTCTCGCCCTGCAGGCGGGCGACCAGTGCTGCGCACATGAGCGTTGGCCCGAGCCTGACTTCGTCGCCTACCTCACGCAATGCGCTGACGGCGGCCGCTGACTCGACCTGGGCCGCGAGCAGGTCGCCCTGGTTGGCAAGGTGCGTGGCCACGATGCCGCGCATCTCGGCCGCATCCGCAACAGCGCCGAGGCTGTCCGCAAGCGCGAGCCCTGCCTGTGCCAGCCGCAGCCCCTCGACGTAGTCGCCCTGAAACAGGGCGAGCGTCGAGTCCAGCGTCAGGGTCCAGGCGATTTCCAGCGACGGCGGCGCATCGAACTCAGCCAGTGTGCCGCGTAAGGCGCTGCCCCACCGCCGACCTTCGCTCGGCAGGCCGTTGATCAACCAGTAGCGATACAGCTGGAGCACGAGCCGTAGCCCGCGCTCCGCAACGGCCGGAGTGCGCGCCGCCCATTCGAGCGCGGCGAGGCAGTTGTCGTACTCGAGCGCTGCACGCGCCAGCCACGCGGGCTCGTCCGGGCCGCCGTGCACCGGATCCGTTAGCCGCAGGTGCGCGAGCAGCCAGTCGAGGTGACGAGTACGTATCGTGGCATCCTCGCCGGAGTCGCGTAGTCGCTCGGTGGCATACTGGCGGAGCGTCTCCAACAGTCGGTAGCGCGCCTCGCCAGCGACCTGCGTGCTCGTGACCACCAGAGACTTGTCGATCACGCCAGCTAGCGGTTCGATGACCTCCGCCGGTTGAATACCGCCGCCGGTGCAGACAGCGGTAACCGCCTCCAGCCCGAAATCGGCGGCGAACACGGCCAGGCGGCGGAAGAGCGTCTGCTCCGTATTGGAGAGCAGTGCGTGGCTCCAGTCGATCGTCGCCCGCAAGGTGGTGTGACGGTCCGCACGAGTGTGCGGCCGAGCGCGCAGGACGAGCGAGGAGTCGCCCAGGTACCAGCTCATCTGGTCCACGGATAAAAGCCGCGCCCGCGCAGCCGCGAGCTCGATCGCGAGTGGCAAACCGTCGAGCTGTCGGCACAGGCCGACCACCGCGGCGACGTTGTCAGCGGTCAGCTGGAAATCACGGTTGACGGAAGCGGCGCGTTCCGCGAAGAGGCGCACGGACTCGGCGGCGGTGAGCTCGCGGTCGCTCGCTTGTGGCGGCGGCATGCCGAGCGGCGGAACACGCCAGGCGACCTCACCGACGATGCCCAGCGCCTGACGGCTCGTCGCCAGGATGCGCAGTTCATCCGAGGCCGAGAGCAGCGCGTCCACCAGCGTGGACGCGGCCTCCAGGACGTGCTCACAGTTGTCCACGAGCAGCAACAGCCGACGCTCGCGCAAGTGCACGCTCAGTGTTTCCACCAGTGGATGGTCGGCTTCCTCGCGCACGCCCAGTGCCGCCGCAAAGGCCTGCGGCAGAAGCGCGGCATCGATCACCTTGGTCAGGTCGACCATCCGCGCGCCGTCGGCGAATTCCGCTTCGACGTGGTGCGCGACCTCCAGCGCCAGCCGCGTTTTGCCAATTCCGCCGGTCCCGACCAGCGTCACCAGTCGATTGCCGCGCAGCAGGCTGACAACATCAGCGACTTCTGGCTCTCGGCCAATGAAGCTCGAGATCGAGCGTGGCAGCCCGGACGAGCGAGCATCGGTTGACTCGGACGTCGCCAGTGAAACCTGCGCCGCCCTTTCGAGCTCACCGCGTTCACGCTCGTCGAGTCCGAGCGCGCCTGCCAGGCTCCAGACCGTGCCTGGACGCGGATGGCCGCGTGCGCCGCGCTCCAGCTCGGCTATGGCTCGCCGGCTGCGCGAGGCCCGCTCGGCGAGCGCGGCCTGAGTGAGGCCAGCTGCCGCCCGATATCTGCGCAGCAGTTCACCAAACGGCACCGATGTGTACACGCCCGGTTTGTCCCGGTCGACAAAAGTACCTGATGCCGGGGACGCCCAAACAGACCCGCCCACCCGACCATCACCACATCACAACCTGGAGGGCACGCCCATGGCAATCGACACCGTGCCGCGCCTCGACAACGAGGCCATTCAAGATCTTGACGCCCGCACGCGCGGGCAAGTCATTCGTCCCGCGGATGACGGTTACGATGCCGCGCGCGCCGTATGGAACGGGATGATCGACCGCCGCCCGGAGCTGATCGTCCGGTGTGCTGGTGTCGCGGATGTCATCGAAGCGGTGCGTTTCGGACGGCAGCAGTCTCTTCAGATCGCGGTTCGCGGCGGCGGACACAACGTCGCGGGGTTCGGTACGTGCGACGGCGGTCTGGTCATCGACCTGGGACCGATGAAAGGCGTGACCGTCGACGCTGCGGCGCGCACGGCGAAAGCGCAAGCGGGTCTGACGTGGGCGGAATTCGATCACGAGACGCAGGCGTTCGGGCTGGCAACGACCGGCGGGCTCATCTCCAGCACTGGCCTGGCTGGCTTCACGCTGGGCGGCGGCATTGGTTGGCTGCTGCGCAAACATGGCCTCACGATCGACAACCTGTTGTCGGTGGAGCTCGTGACCGCCGACGGTGAGCTTGTCAGGGCCAACGCCGCCGAAAACGCCGAGCTCTTCTGGGGAGTGCGGGGCGGTGGCGGCAACTTCGGCATCGTCACGTCGTTCGAGTACCGCTTGCACCCGGTTGGCCCGATTGTTCTCGGAGGGGCGCTCTTTTACACGATGGACCAGGCGCCCGCCGTCATGCGCCGCTTCCGAACATGGGCTAAAAGCGCGCCGGAAGAGCTCACGACGCTCATGGTTTTTCTCACCGCGCCACCGGAGCCGTTTGTGCCACCAGCCCTGGTCGGCACGCAGATGCTCGCCGTCGCGCTGTGCTACGCGGGCGACATCGAGCGCGGCCAAACCGAGATCGCCGAGTTGCGGTCGCTGACGCCGGCGATCGACCTGGCAGGACCGATCCCGTACACCGCGTTGCAGCGCATGTTCGACGCAAGCGCCCCGCGCGGGATCCGCTCGTACTGGAAGACGGCATACCTGGACGAGTTGTCCGAGCCGGTGGTCGACATGCTCCTGGAAAACGCGCAACGCATGCAGAAGCTTTCACCCTTCTGCGCCATTCACGTCCACCACGCTGGCGGCGCCGCCAGTCGCGCCAGCGGCGGCGAGACGGCATTCGGACGCCGCGACGCTCAGTTCGTGCTGAATCTACCAGCCTGCTGGATGGACCCGGCTCAGGACGCGGAGCACATCGCCTGGGTGCGAGAAACGCACGACGCCATCAGTCGCTTTGCTGGGAACGGGGCGTATCTCAATTTCCTGGGTGGCGAGGACGGAGAAGAGCGTGTGCGCGCGGCCTATGGGGCGGACACGTACGCGCGCCTGGCGGCGCTGAAGCGACAGTACGACCCCGAGAATGTCTTTCGTCTGAATCAGAACGTGCGGCCCGCGAAGTAGTCGCACAAGTTCACTGCGCACGGCGCTCGCTCCGTGACCTGGCGGGCTGGCGCTGGTGCTGCCAGATTGTTCAACTTGCAGTTGAACCCTCGCGGGCTGGCGCTGGTGCTGCATATTGTTCAACTTGCAGTTGAACATCGCGGGCTGGCGTCGAGCGCTGTGCGCTAGCGCTGCTGGTCGTCGCGCTACGTCAGAATTTCTTTCGACCAGACGGCACTTCGAAAAACTCGACGCGGTGTTGGCCGCTCGGAACAACGACCGTGCCGATCAATTCTTCCCCGAGGTGTTCATACACGACCGGCAGAAAGTCCTTGCCGTCCAGGCGCGCCAGCGTCTGGCCGCGCCAGCGCACAGGCAAGCGGATGCTCGCCGCGGTTGGACTGTTGGTGCCGTAACGAATGGTCTCGCCACGCTCGGATGCCTGGTACTCGTATGCGACGTACGTGTCGGTCGCGGGCTCGTACACACGGACTCCGCCATTCGCATCGTCCAGGCGCGGGGTGATGTGGACTTCCTTTCCGATCATCTGCACGCCGAACAGGCCCTCGACGATGGACTGCCCCACGACGGCAGCCGCGCCGGAGTAGGCCTGGTCGGCGCCGGTGCGATCGAGCCAGGGGCTCTCCCATTCGCGGACTGTGCCCGGGTGCGTCGCCCAGTCTTGCGCCACCTGCTGCAAGTGCTCCCGAGCGCGCCGCCAGTACCCCGTCCAGAACTCGCCACTGATCTGCCGGCCCGCCCACCAGTCCCAGAGAGCCCCGTTTTGATAACTGCGGGGCGACATCTGGACGTCCGCCCAGCCGTTGTACGGGGGCTCGAGTGACAGGCCCGGCTTCGGAGCGCCCGCCTGCTTCTGTGCTCGCGCGAGCGCGTCCAGGATGCGCGGCACTTTGTCCGGGGAAGCCAGTCCGTAGTAGACCGCGGCGGCGTTGCCGATGGCGATGATGTTGTCGTCCGGCACGTCGTGCCGGATCGTGTCCGGCGCTACGTGGACGTGGATGCGGTAGTAGCCGCGCGAAGGTGCGTCCTGCCACAAGATGTTGTCGGTCTCGGACCGCAGCTCGGCAGCCGTGCCCTCCCAGTGCGCACGGTCGGGGTCACGGCCGGCTGCCGCGTTGAGTCGGGCCAGGCCCTGTAGCGCCGCGTACGCGATCGCCTGGTCATAGATGGACAGCGTCCACTGGTCGCCTGGCTGCATGTGCGACGGATCGGGGCTGGGCTCCCATTTGATGTCGCCCCAATCGGTGGTGTGGGCCCGTTTGATCAAACCTGTCGCAGGATCGCGCCTCGCGGTGAGCACCCAGGTCATGGCGCGATTCAGCCGGTCGATGATCGATTGGCCGCGCAGCTGACTATTGAGCCAGGCTGGATCGGGCAGCATGTCGTAGACCTCGACGGCGTCCATGACGGCGCTGGTCTCTTCGTCGGAGACGACGGTGGCTTTGTCGACCTTGAAATCTGGGCCGACGGTTGCCGAGACGGAGCCATCCGGGTACTGCTGTCTGAGCAGCTCTTCGAGTGTGCCGCGCAGCGCCTGTGGCCCGTAGTAGTACCGCGCCATGGTGACGTCGGTGGCGGTGTCGCGGATATACAGCGCGGACGGCGTATAGGTCGTGCCCGGGTCGAAGCCTTCGATGATCGCCTTGCCGTCGACGCTGGTGAAGGCGACATGCCCGCGTTGCAGGACTTTCTGGATGGTGTCCTGCATCGGCGCGAGCTCCGGGACCGAGTCCAGGTGCCAGCTGACGTTCTTGGAGTAGCCGAGATCGGGCGTCTGAGCCGCCGCCCCGCCCACGATCAAGCTCGCCGCCCCGACTGCCAGTCCGATGACGAGCAGGGTCTGGCAGAAACGGCGACGCACCGACGGGCGATTGTACGGGGGCGCTACAGCGCGGCGGCGGCTGGGACGATGTCGCGGCCTACGGCCTCGATCGGCTCCACGTTCTGAACGTCGCGCAAGGACGCGATCACTGTCTGAAAGCCCAGCTTCGAGAAACGTTCGAGCTGCTCGAGCACTTGCGAGCGCTTCCGAAGCGGGTCCCACTGCGTCAGAACGGTCTTTTCAACTGACGCGAAATCCCGGCCGCGGTCGTCGCAGTGGCGCCGCAGGACGTCGAGCTTATGCCGAAGTTCGTCGTCCGAGAGGCGCCCGAAGAAATTGGACGCATCGGCATACTGCGCAACGAAGCGCAGGGTCAGTTGTTCGCCGCCACCACCAATCAGGATGGGCGGATGTGGTCGCGAAAGCGGTGACGGTACGTCCAACGGCTCATTGGCGACCACGGCACGACCGCGGAACTCGGCCGAGTTGCTGGCCCACATGTGCTTGGCAAGTCGCAGTGTGTCTTCGAGGATGAGAAAGCGGTCGCGACGGCGCGGAAAAGTCAGGCCGAGGCCGCGCGCCTCACGCTCGTACCAGCCGGCGCCGAGGCCGAGCCAGGCGCGCCCGCCCGAGAGCACGTCGAGCGTGGTGACTTGTTTGATCAGTAACCCTGGCTGGCGGTACGGCGCAGCCGTCACCAGCGTCCCCAGCCGCACCCGCGAGGTATGCGCGGCCAGAAAACCGAGGGTCGTGTACGCCTCGAGCATCTCCTCCTCGACGTTGCCGATCGAGCGGATTTGAAAGAGGTGGTCCATCACCCACACGGAGCTATAGCCGGCCGCGTCGGCAGCGCGTCCGATGCGGGCCAGGGTCGGCGCGATCTCGGCAGCGCCGCCTTTCCAGTGCCAGCGCGGGATCTGCAAACCGAGTCGCATCGGCCTACAGTACCGGGCGTGCCGGGGCACGTCGCGGTTGTGAACGCCGGCGCGTGGGGTACGGCACTCGCGGTGGTGCTCGCCTCCCGCGGCCATGCCGTCCGATTGCTGTGCCGACGTGCGGAAGCCGCACTGGAGCTGCAGACGGGGCGCGAAAACCGCACGTATCTGCCAGGTGTGCGTCTGGCCGCCGACGTCCTGGTGACCGCGTCCGTGCAGGAGGCGATTGTTGGCGCACGCGCCGTGCTCCTGGCCCCGATCTCGATAGCGATGCGCGAGACGGCTCGCGTCGTCGCGCCCTACCTCGCCGCGGACGTGCCCGTGCTGCACGCCACCAAGGGCCTCGAACTGCCGTCGCTGAGTCGCCTGTCAGAGGTCGTGGCAGATGAGCTGCGACGGCCGGCGGCTGGCGTTGCCGTACTCAGCGGTCCCACGCACGCGGAGGAGGTCGGTCGCGGCGTGCCGACGGCTGCTGTGATCGCCTGCTCCGACGAGGTGTTCGCGGCTGGTTTCCAGGCGCTGCTCCACGGGCCGCGCTTTCGCGTGTACCGCTCGACGGACGTCGTCGGTGTGGAGCTGTGCGGCGCATTGAAGAACGTCGTCGCGCTCGCGACGGGCGCGCTCGACGGGCTCGGCTACGGCGACAACACACGCGCGGCGCTCATCACGCGCGGCCTGGCTGAGATCACTCGCCTGGTCCAGGCGGCGGGCGGTGACCCGCGAACGGTGGCCGGCCTGGCGGGACTGGGCGACGTGATCGTCACCTGCACTAGTCGGCACAGTCGCAACAGGTGGGCGGGCGAGCAGATCGGACGCGGCGCGTCGGTGGCTGAGGTTCTGGCCAGGACGCCGCAGGTGATCGAAGGCATTCCGGCGACGACCGCGGCGCTGCAGCTCGCGCGGCGCTATCGCGTGGAGATGCCGGTGTGCGAACAGGTGGACGCGGTCCTCCGCGGCGAAGCGCCTGTCGGCCAGGCCATGGACCGTCTGATGTCGCGCGAACCGACCGCGGAGCTGCGCTAAAGGCTTATTCACACAATCTGAACAATCTGGATGAAACAGCGCCAGCCCGCGAAGTGACGCCCGAAGTGCGCTAAAGGGCTTATTTACGCGGCTGCCGCTACTCGAGCCAGAGCAATTCAACTTGGAGTTGAACAATCTGGATGCAACAGCGCCAGCCCGCGAAGTGACGCCGAAGTGCGCTCAAGGGCTTATTCACGC
>JAFAPL010000488.1 GCA_019247135.1 Chloroflexota bacterium
GGAGCAGATCGATCAGGCGGCGATGCGCGGGAACGCTGAGCTCGCGGCGCGAACCGTTGAGCTCGAACGCGACAGGGAGCATGTTTGTGCGCGGTGGGGATGATTGCATCGGCACGGGTATCGTAGCCCTACAGCCGCGCGTGCGCGGCTACTTCGCCGCCGCTATTGCGTCCATGTATTCCTTGCGGATCTGCTCGCCCGCCGAATTGGCCCAGTCTTTGGTGAGCTGGTCGTACGCGCTCATCGGCGAATGCCCGAGCAAGATTTCGCGCACACCGTCCTGCCACGCCATGTCAGCCTGGGCGCCTTTCGAGTACTGCGTGGGCGCAAAGTATCCGTTGGTCGGATCATCGACGCCGACCGGGATCGTCATCTGCTCAGCCTGATGCGACGCCTGGGCAAACCCGCTCAGGCCCGCCTGGTAGTAGACCCACGGGTGCTGCGCGATATATCTCCAGGGCACATACCCGGCGCGATTCAAACCTTCGTTGGTCGGCTTGGGATTGCCCTTGTCGTCCAGCGTGTAGTCCTGGTCTTTGATGCCGTACGTCAGCAGCAGGTCTTCCTGGCTGCCGAACGGCGCGGCCAGCCAGTTCATCAACCTGAGTATCTCTTTGATGCGATCCGGGCTCCCCTTCTTGAGCACGTTCATCGAGACGAACCCAGTGCCCAGGAAGTGGATCGGTTTTTGCCCGTCCTGAGCAGGAAACGGCGGGATCATCGCCGAGCGAGTCGGTGGGTTCTGGGTCAGCAGGCCGCGCTGCCAAAAGTCCGCCCACGAGTTGCCCTGGCCGTCGACATCCGTGGCGATCTTTTTAGCGACGAAATTGTCGCGAGCGTTGGCGCCATGCCAGTTCGGCGCGTCTGGATGGAACAGACCGGAGGCGATGATGTCGCGCAGATAGGCAACGGCGGCTTTGTATTCGTCGGTTTCGCGGTCCTTGATGAGCTTGCCCGAGCTGTCGAGCTTCCAGTTGTTGGGCGCGTTGAACATCTCGGCGTAACCGCCAAGCCCGTACAGGGTCGCCACGTCGCCCACGTTGCCGATCGCCCAGCGACCCTCGTTCGGTCTGTTGACTGCCTGCAACACCCGTTTGAAGTCGTCGGCGTTCTTCGGGACGTAGTCCTGTCCGACTTCAGGGTCCCACATATCGACGTTTTTGAAGAAGTTGCCGCCGTAGGGCGGGATGGACGTCATCTGGCGATGCAGGGGAACCAGGTACAGCGTGCCGTTGATCGCCGAGATCGAGTTTTTCCACGCGGGCGTGGGGATAGCTGCCAGGTAGGGATAGTCCTTCGCGGCGTCGCCCGCGAGATACGGAGTCAGATCAGCGCACTTGCTTTTGAAGAAATCGGGCAGATTAGGCGCCAGCGAATAGCCGAAAAAGATGTGCATGATGTCTGGCAGATCGTCGCTGGCCATGATGGTCGGAAACTTGTTGCGGTAGTCCGCGCCAGGGATGATGTTCATCCGTACGTCGGAGTTGAGCGTCTTGTTGATGCTCTGCCAGGTCGGGTTTTGCTCGAGGGGAGTGGGCGGCGGGAAGTACGCGGGAATGAACACGTTGATCTGGGCGCCGGTGCCGGGTGGGCTCTGGTTGGCTTTGAACGGGCTCGTGGGATAGTTCTCGAACGCGTCGCTGTAGAGCGGGTTCGGATCGTGGAAGTCTGGCTTCGGGCCGCTGGTGACGGGGATGTACGTGGGGAAGGGCGAGCCCTTTTGCGCTGACTGATTGCCTCCGCCATTTTGAGCCGGGGCGTTGGCTTGTGGGCTTGGCGCCGAGCAGGCGTTCAATAGCGGCAAGGCGGCGGCGCTGACCAGCGCGGCGTTTGAGAATGCTTTGAGAAAACCACGGCGGCTGAAGCTGTACGTGTCCACGGCGGTGGGCTCCCCCTCGGTATTCGCGACTGTATGTCGGCGCGCTGGACATGTGTCAAGGGCTACCTACCCGCGGCCGCACCGCGCCCGTCGCTGCTTGTAGTATCTCTACAAAGTTGTAACCCCGAGCTTCGTAGCATTCCACCAACAACTGGTATTATCCTGGCCTCGTGCAGCGTCTCCAGAGCCCGTTCCTCGATCGCCTCGGCCATGGCCGCCCCGTCCTCTTCGATGGCGCCATGGGCACCCAGTTGTATGCGGCGGGCGTCCCCTTCGAGCGCTGCTTCGACGAACTCAACCTGCTCCAGCCTGACCTCGTTCAATCTGTACATCGCGCCTACATCGACGCCGGCGCAGAGGTCGTCGAGACCAACACCTTCGCCGCCAACCGTGTGCGGCTGACCGAGTACGGGCTGGCCGACAAGGTGCGCGCCATCAACTTCTCGGGCGTCAAAGTTGCGCGTGACGCGCGCGAGGTGAGCGGCGCCAACGTCTTTCTGGCGGGCTCGGTCAGCAGCATCGGCCAGCCGCTTGCGCCCGTCGGCACCGTCCGACCAGACGAGGCCCGCGCCATCTTCAAGGAACAGATCGAAGCGCTGCTCGAGGCGGGCGTCGACCTTCTGGTCCTCGAAACCTTCAGCAGCCTCCCCGAACTGATCGAAGCCATCGAAGCGGCGCGCAGCGTGTCGGTCGACCTGCCGGTTGTGGCGAGTGTCAGCGTCGCCGAGGACGGCACGACCCTGGCAGGAGCTAAACCGCAGGACGCCGCGACCGCTCTCGAACAGCTCGATGTCACGGCGGTCGGGGTCAATTGCGGTGTCGGACCGCAGGGTGCGCTGGACGCGATTCGACAGATTCGGGCCTACACCACCCGCGCCCTCGTTGCCATGCCGAACGCGGGCATGCCGCAGCTGACTCAGGGTCGCCAGATGTACGTAGCAACGCCTGAGTACTTCGCCGAATACGCCGGTCATTTCGCGCGTGCAGGCGTCTCGCTGATCGGAGGCTGTTGCGGAACCACACCAGCACACATCCGTGCCATGCGAGGCGCGTTGCAGCAGCACGACAACGCGGCATCAACTGAGGTGGTTCCCGCGCAGCCGCCCGCTGTGCGGGTGCAGCAAGTGCCGCAGGAAACGCTCACGCCACCCTCGCCGCTGGCTGAAAAGGTGCGCTCCGGCCAGTTCGTGATCAGCGTCGAAGTGGATCCACCACGTGGTCTGAATCCGCGCAAGATGCTGGACGGCTCCACTCTCCTCAAACAAGCGGGTGCGGACTGCATCGACGTCGGCGACAGCCCCATGGCTCGGGTGCGCATGAGCTGCATCGCGTTCGCCGCGCTCGCCGAGCAGCGCATCGGCGTCGAAACGTTGATCCACTTCACCACGCGCGACCGCAACTTGATGGCACTGCAATCCGAACTTCTCGGAGCGCACGCACTCGGGATCCGCAACGTCATCGCGTTGACCGGCGACCCACCACGCATGGGCAGCTATCCGTCGGCAACGGGTGTATGGGACGTGGACTCGGTCGGATTCATCAAAATCATCAAGCAGCTCAATCAAGGCTATGACTGGGCCCAGAACTCCATCGGGCGACCGACGAATTTTCTGATCGCATGCGCGGTGAATCCGATGGCGGACGACCTGGAGCGCGAGATCGAGCGGTACCACGAAAAAATTGAGGCAGGCGCTGATTTCGCGATCACGCAGCCGCTGTACAATCTGGAGCAACTGGAGCGGTTCTTCTCGCGTGTGCCGCGGCCGAAAATCCCGACCGTGGTGGAGATCATGCCGCTTCAAAGCTACAAACACGCTGAGTTCTGCCACAACGAGCTCGCCGGCGTCGTCGTTCCGGAGGATGTGCTGGAGTCGATGCGCGCGGCGGGTGAGCGCGGCATGGACGTCGGCTATGTACAGGCGCGCGCCTTCCTGCAGGACGTGTTCGCCGAGCCGCGCGTTCAGGGCGTCTTGTTCGTGCCGAGCTTTCATCGTTACGAGATGGTGGCGGAGCTTGTTCGAGAAACAGTCGAGCTGCGCTCCAGGCGGCGAGCCGCGGCATGACACGCGACTATCTTGCGCATTTGCGCGAACAGGTTGTGTTTTTCGACGGCTCCATGGGAGCCAACTTGCAGGACCTGCAGCTCACGGCGGCGGATTTCGGCGGCAAGGCGTATGAGGGCTGCATGGACGCGTTGTGTGTCGCGCGTCCGGATGCGGTGGCCTCGTTGCATCGCGGCTTCCTCGAGGCCGGCTGCGACGTCATCGAGACAAATACATTCCAGGCGAGCCGACTGCGCCTCCGAGAATGGGGCCTGGCGGAGCGGACGTACGAGATCAATCACGCCGGCGCGGCGTTGGCGCGCACGCTGTGCGATGAGTTCGAGGCGCAAGACGGTCGAGCGCGTTACGTAGCCGGCTCGATTGGACCGAGTGGCTTTCTGCCCGCGTCTGACGATGCATCGCTCTCGAATGTGACCTTCGAGCAACTGGTAGAGACGTTCGAGGAGCAGGCGCGCGGACTTGTGGAAGGCGGCGCCGACCTGCTCATCATCGAGACGCAGCAGGACATCCTCGAGACGAAAGCTGTGCTTCATGGCGTACGTCGGTATTTCGGTTCCGGCGGACGCCGCGTGCCGCTCCAGGTCCAGGTGACGTTGGACACGAACGGGCGCATGTTGCTAGGCACGGACATCGGCGCTGCGCTCGCCATCCTCGAAGCACTGGACGCGGACGTCATTGGGCTCAATTGCTCCACAGGTCCCGAGTACATGCGCGAGCCCGTGCGCTATCTGGTACAGAACACGTGTCGGCCGATCTCCGTCATTCCGAACGCCGGTATTCCACTCAACACCGGCAGCGGCAAAGCGCACTATCCCTTGGAGCCCGACCCGTTGGCTGACGCGCTGCACGAGTTCGTGACGGAGCTCGGCGTGAATGCGGTCGGCGGCTGCTGCGGGACCACGTTCGAACACCTGCGCGCCGTGGTCCAGCGGATCGGGAGGCGCGAACCAATGCCGCGTAACGGGGGAGCTGGAAAACCGCGAGCGGCGAGCGCGATCCGGTCCTTCGAGCTCCGCCAGGATCCTCCGCCGACGCTGGTTGGCGAACGGGTCAACTCGCAAGGCAGCCGCGCCGTGAAACGACTGCTGATGGCCGACGGCTACGACGAGCTACGCGAGATCGCGCGACACCAGGTGGATGGTGGCGCGCATCTGCTGGATGTGTGCGTCGCGCTCACGGAGCGCAGCGACGAAGCGGAGCAGATGGTGCAGGTCGTCCGGCGACTCCGCTCGGCGATCGAGGCGCCGCTGGTGTTCGACTCGACGGAGCCGCCGGTGTTGCAAGCGGCGCTCGAAGCGTACCCCGGCCGAGCGGTTGTCAATTCAATCAATCTCGAGTCGGGTCGCGCCAAAGCAGACCGCGTGCTGGACCTGGTGAAAGGGCACGGTGCCTCAGTCATTGCGCTGACCATCGACGAGCAGGGGATGGCCCATACCGCGGCCCGCAAACTCGAAATCGCAAGTCGCATTTACGCTCTGGCTTGCGAGGAGCACGCGCTGGCTCCCGAACGACTTGTTTTCGACGTCCTAACGTTCCCCGTGACCACGGGTCAGGAGGACTTGCGCGACGACGCGCGCGAGACGATCGAAGGCATTCGCAGCGTCAAACAAGAGCTGCCGGGTGTGCTGACCATCCTCGGCCTCTCGAACGTGTCGTTCGGCATCTCACTCGCCGCGCGTGGTGTGTTGAACTCGGTCTTTCTGTACCACTGTGTGCAGGCTGGACTGGACATGGCGATCGTCAATCCGGTGCACCTCACGCCGTACGCCGAGATTCCGTCGGACCAGCGAGCGCTCGCGGAGGACCTGATTTTCAATCGTCGCGAGGACGCGCTGCCGCGGTTTCTGGCCGCGTTCGAAGGCGTCGAAGCGCAGTCCTCGCGCGCCACTGAATCCGACGAGCACCTGCCGATCGACGAACGTATTCATCAACGCATTCTGTTGCGCAAAAAAGAAGGCATCGAAGCGCTCCTGGACGATGCGGTCGATCTCCGACAGACTCGGGATCAGGCTTTGTCGAAATCGGACGCGACGATCAGCGTGCTCAACGACGTGCTGCTGCCGGCCATGAAAGACGTGGGCGACCGCTTCGGCGCGGGTGAACTGATCCTGCCATTCGTCCTCCAGAGTGCCGAAGTCATGAAGCGCTCCGTTGCACACCTGGAGCAGTACCTGGACAAGGACTCGGGTGTGACCAAGGGCACGATCGTCGTCGCGACCGTGTACGGCGACGTTCACGATATCGGCAAGTCGCTCCTGATCACTATCCTGTCCAATAACGGCTACACGGTGCACGATCTCGGGAAGCAAGTGCCGGCCAACACCATCATCGAAGCGGCTATCGACAAGCAGGCGGACGCGATCGGTCTCTCGGCATTGCTCGTGAGTACCTCGAAGCAGATGCCGCTGTGTGTACAGGAGCTCGATGCGCGCGGCGTTCACCTCCCCGTACTGATTGGCGGAGCCGCCATCAACCGAGCATTCGGACGTCGTGCTGGCGTGCTCCCCGACGAACGTTTGTATGAGCCCGGTGTGTTTTATTGCAAGGACGTCTTCGAAGGACTTGCCACGATGGACGCGTTGTGCGGCGCGCCGGCCGATCGCGCGACCCTGGTGGAATCGACGCACGCCGACATCGAGGCAGATCGCAACACACCCGCCGCACCGGTCGCGCGCGTCATGCCGAAACTGGCGGAGCCGCCGCGACGCGACGTCGAGGTTCCGAAGCCACCCTTCTGGGGCACGCGGACGCTCGAAGTCGACCTGGGGACAATCTGGCAGCACCTGGATAAGAACACGTTGTTCCGTCATCACTGGGGCGGCCATCGGGCCAAGGGCGAAGACTACCAGCGACTCGTGCGCGAGCTGTTCGAGCCGACGCTGGCCGAGCTGCAGGAGGACGCGCTTCGCGATGGCTGGCTCTCAGCGTTGATCGTCTCCGGCTATTTCCCGGCCAACGCCGACGGCGACCAGCTGGTGGTGTGTGATCCGACGCGGCCGGAGCTCGGTGTCATACGACTGGAGTTCCCGAGACAGAACGACGGCGAGCGTCTGTCGCTCGTCGACTATTTCAGACCGTTGACGTCGGGCGAGGTAGATGTCGTCTCCTTGCAAGCGGTCTCGGCCGGTGCGCGGGCGTCGGAGCTGGTCGAGGAGCTGCAGCGTGCCGGCGACTACAGCCGCATGCTCTATGTGAATGGACTGGCCTCGTCGACAGCCGAGGCACTGGCGGAGTACGCGCACCGGGTTGCGCGTGCCGACCTGGGTCTGCCGGACTCGCGTGGCCTGCGCTACAGCTGGGGCTACGCCGCGTGCCCGGATCTGGGAGAGCAGCGTAAAGTCCTCGGCCTTCTGGAAGCCGAGGGTCGCATCGGACTGCATCTCAGCGAATCCAACCACCTGGACCCCGAGCACAGCACCGCCGCGATGGTGGTCCACCACCCACAAGCCAAGTATTTCTCGATGCGCTGACGCGCTTTTTTTCTTTTCTTTTCTTTTAAAACATCGCGATCGGATTCACCATCGAGGCGGTGCCGCCTCGGAGCTTCAATGGCGCGATCACGAGCATGAACTCCCATCGGCTCCGCGCTGCACACGCTGCCGCGAGGTCGTCGAGATTCTGATTGTCAAGCAACTGCATGCCCATGGCGACAAGCGTCAGCACGTGAATTGGGTGCGTCGTTTCCCTGAAAGGATGGTTGCGCACATCGCTGACGCCGTCGCACCCGAGGAGTGCCACACCACGCTCGCGCAGCCATGGCGCCGCCTCATAATGGAGTCCCGCGAGCGACGTGCGCGAGTCCCATCCGCCGAGCGCTGCGCGCCTCGCGTGGCGGCCGGTTCGCACCAGCAAAATATCTCCTGACTCTACGCGGACGCCACACGCAGCCTCGGTTCGCTCCAGCTCCTCCACCGTGATCGCGTGGTCGGGTTCGAGCCAATCGAGGTTCAGCGTCCGCGGGATGTCCAGCAGGATTCCACGCGAGACGATCCCATCCTGACCGATCGTGATCGCGTTCGCGCGGGCGCCCGTAGACGTGACCACTCCGATCGGCCGACCGTTATAGATCTTGCCCTGCCAGAAGAAATGACACAGTGCGTCCAGATGCGAATGCGCCACGCCGTGCGGCGAAATCGCCAGGTGATCTGCCGTTGAGGTCACCGTCTTGCCATCGGCGACATCGCCCGCGCGCAGCATGAAGTGCATCGCTGGGAACGAGTTTTCCGCGTCCCCAGTGGTGTTGATGGGATGCGCGCAGCTGACGCTGACGCCCTCGCGCACCAGACTCGCCGCGCGGATGCGGTGCTCCGGCGTGATCAAATTCAATGTCCCCCGTTCGTCGTCCTCACCCCAGCGGCCCCAATTGCTGCAGCGCTCGAAGAGCTCTTGAAAGTTTGCTGCCATCATCGGGCTGCCACCCTTGCCGCCGGGTAGGCGGCTAACGGCGAGGTCACGTCTCGGAAGGTGACTCGACTGGAGGTCACGACGTCAACAACAGCCGGACGACCAGCATCGGCTGCACCGAGCGCACTGCGCAACGCCTCGTGCAAAGCACAAGGATCTTCGACCCGAATCGCCTCGCAGCCCATCGCTCGCGCAATGGCAGCGTAATCGAACTCGCCGAACTCCGACGCAATGGGTCGATCACCCTGACCGTGACGCACCCAGGCCAGCGCGCCATTGTCGAACACCACCACGACGATCGGAATCCGCTGCTCGACGGCCGTGAGCAGGCCATTCATCGCGATGCCGAAGCCGCCGTCTCCGCAGACCGCGACGGCCGCGCGATCCGGATGCACCAGGCGGGCGCAGAGCGCGGCTGGAATCGCGTATCCCATGCCCCCGACGGCTGCCGGTTGGAGGTACTCGATGCGAGCCTTCGTCTGGAAGTGGTGGAGCATGAACAGCCGGTTTTCGCCCGCATCACATGTGACAATCGCGTCCTCCGGCAGAGCTTCGTGCAGCGCCTTGATCGTGCGCTGCGGCAGAATCGGACGTTCGTCGCCACTGGATTCCGCCGTATCGAACGAGGCATAGCGGCGATGTGCTTCGGTGGCGCGGGCACCACGTCCATTGGGATTGACGCCGCGCAATGCCTCGACTAGCTGTGTGAGTACGGTCGCCGCGTCGCCGACGAGCACATGCTCGGACGGGAAGGTCCAGGATGCGTTGCGCGGCTCGATATCCACCTGAATGAATGCCTGGCGACGTGGATCCAGCAGCTCCGGATTCTCGTTGCATGTGTCGGTCGGACCCAGCTTCGTGCCGACGGCGAGCACGACATCAGCGGCGGCCACGACGGCATTCGCGGCCTCGAGTCCGAAATTGCCGAAAACGCCCAGTGCGAGTGGATGCACCTCCGGAAAGACGCCTTTGCCCGAAGCGGTGGTCGTGACAGGGGCCTGGAGCACCTCCGCGAGCGCGCGCAATTGCTCTCCAGCGCGCGCAATGCGCACGCCGTTGCCTGCAACGATGACGGGGCGTCTCGCGCTTTGCAGCCGTTCCGCCGCGGCGTGGACTGCTTGCGGATCGGCTGGCGCTCCCGTGCGCGGCAGATACGCGTCGGTCGCGTACAGCTGAGGGACACTCGCGGGCCCAACGGTTCCGCTCAGCGATTGGCTGTGGTAAAGGACGGCTACCGGTCCAGGCTGGCCGCTGGTCGCGTGTTTGATCGCCAATTGCGTGTCCTGGACAGCCTGGGCGGGCTCGCGTGCGACGAATACCTGCTTCGTGTAACCGCCGATTGTGTCCTGCGCGTTCCAGGTGCCGTAGTCGCCGGTACCGGCCTGATAGGGTGCATGGTGAGAAAACGGCGCTCCGTCGCTGAGGTCTGACAGGAGCAGAACCGGCGAGCCCGCCAGGTGGGCCTCGAGGATGCCCATGCCGCCGTTGGTCAGCAGAAACGCACCCTGACCCATGGCCACACCGGGCTTGCCGGTGAGTCGGCCGTAGACGTCGGCCATGACGTTGGCGAGTCCTTCCTCGCGGACGAGAACCGTGCGGATATCTGGATGGTCGTAGAGAGCGCCGAAGATCGCGCTGGTGCGGCCGCCGGGCATGCCGAAGACGAACTGAATGCCGGCGTCCTCGAGGACGCGCACGATCGCCTCTGACGCCGCGACGTCGTGCTGGAGCAGGCGTTCGATGGGCATACCCTGCACGGTACTCCTTCTCGTCAGGCGCCCGCGCATCGGCTGCTGAAGGAGCCCGAGCATGTTCGGGCTTCCCAGGACGATCAGGCTAAACCAGCGATGACGACCCCTTTCGGCTCGAAGTAGTAATCAAGCGCCTCTGGGCCGTGCTCGCGGCCGAGACCGCTGGCTTTGACTCCGCCGAACGGTAGCTCGTCATAGCCATAGTGCAACGAGTTCACCCAGACGTTGCCCGCCTGCAAGCGGTCGATCGCCCGGTTCGCTTTCCTCAGATCGTTAGTCCAGATGGAGGAACCGAGACCGTAAATTGTGTCGTTGGCTTGCTCGATCGCCTGGTCCAGATCGGAGAAGCGAAAGACGGGCAGAACGGGTCCGAACACTTCTTCTTTGACCACACGTGAGTCGAGCGGCGCGTCCTCGAGCAGCGTGGGCTGATAAAAGTAGCCGCGCGAAAGTCCGTCATCCGATGGACGGCCTCCGCCAACGAGCACACGTGCGCCGCGTGAGCGGGCATCCTCCACCTGTTCCTCGATCTCTGTGCGCTGGTACTCCAGGTGGAGTGGACCCATACGACTGCTCCGCTCGGTACCCGGTCCGACGACTTTTTTCTCCAGAATGACGCGGAGTCGTCCAACGAAGTCGTCGTACACGTTGTCGTGCACGAACAGACGTTTGACGCCGAGACACATCTGACCGCAATTGAAGAATCGACCGGTGTCGGCCATCTTGGCCGCCGTATCCACGTCGGCGTCCTCACATACGATCATCGGGTCGCTGCCGCCGAGCTCCAGTGTCACGCGCTTGATATTTTTGCCAGCGACCTCGAGCACGTGTCGACCGACCGGGGTGGACCCGGTGAAGGCAATGCGCGGGACACTGGGATGAACCAGGAGTTCCTCGCCGACTTCGCTGCCGCGACCCGTCACGACATTCACCGCGCCAGCCGGCAGGGAGCCCTTGCCGCCTGCATACGTCGCTTCCTGTATGACTTGCACCGTCCGCAAGGTGGCGAGTGGAGTGGTGCTCGCTGGCTTCACCACGATCGTGTTGCCGGCCGCCAGCGCCGGCCCGAGCTTCGTGCCAAGCAATGTCAGGGGAAAGTTCCAGGGCACGATGGCTGCGCAGACGCCGATCGGCTGTCGCATGACCAGTCCGTATGCGCCTGTTTGCGGCAGAGGCACGTAGCTGCCGCGGACCTTCGACGCGAGCCCGGCGTAGAACTCCAGACCGTGCACGAGATGATGAATCTCGAGGTTGGCTTCGAACAGGGTTTTGCCCTGCTCCGACGTGAGCAACTGGGCGATCTCTGAGGCGTGTTCTTTGATCCGCTCGCACGCGTTCGCCAGCAGGTTGCCGCGGTCCTCCGCGGACGTCTGCGACCAGACGGCGAAAGCTTGTTGGGCAGCATCGACCGCCTGGTGCACGTCGGCGGCGGTGCCCTGAGGCACCGAGTCGACCACCTCGCCGGTGGCGGGATTGCGGATCTCGTACGTTCGCTCGGAGGCCGAGCCGACGGATTGGCCGCCGATGAGCATCTGCGCCATAGTGGTATCGATCTTAGCGATACGCTGCCCGGCCTGCGCGCAGCGGCGCGCCCACCTGCACAGGACTTGACGGTTGAGGGGCCGGCGGGTCGCGAGACTACGGCGGTCTCAGGTGGTCAACACGAATGTGACTCTAATGCCCCGCTCCCGAGCCGCGGCCTCGAATGCCGCGGTGTTGTCGTCCGGTCCGCGGGCCTGACCCTCCCACACGATCATGGCCAGCACGTTCGCAACGGCGCCACCGCTCAGTGCAAGTCCATGCTCGAGGATCGCTTCGTTGGTACGCGTGTACACATCGTGCGCCGACGGATCCAACCCGAGATTGGTGACATGTCCTTGCCTGCTCAGATCACTCATCAGGCAAGCGAAGATCGGCCCCCAGTCGCCAGGTCGATCGACCACGGAGGTCTGACGAACGGTCGTCGCAGCCGAGTCTGTGCCGAGAGGTCCTGGGCGGAGTCCATGCCCCGAGCGGGCCGACGGTGTAACCAGCCGGTCCCGCTCGAGGCTTGGCCTGGGAAAAAATTGGCTGCGTTAAACCGGCGGCGGGCGATGGCGCACAGTCAAGATTGCTTTACATTCAACGTGTAGCGTGCACCTGGAGTGTAAACACTAACCACAAGATAATAGATGTTCGTGCTCGCTGCAGTGTAGGTGCAATCCACGTGATTTGCAAAGTTACATCCAGGATTAGGATTACCTGCACGGCCAGCGATAGCGGTGCTCGAGTCTGGATTAAGCAAGGTGACGTCCACCCAGCCGTTGCCAAATTTATTTGGCGATGTCAGCAAGAACTGATACGTCCCTCCTGCCGTGAGCGGAAGAGCATAGACATCTTTTGGTTTTGTCTGATCGACGACCGAACTGACTGTGGCGCCCAGCGCGATACAGGTCCCCGGCACATCGCTCGCAACCTTGCCACTCAGATCGACCGTCCCGGTGACCGGTGATGAGCAGCCCGTCGACGCTTGGGCCGGCGGCTGAGTCGCCGCGGCTGCGGGAGCTGCGGCTGGAGCCTGCTGGGGCGTCCCGAGAATGCCATCCAGCTCACCGACGTTGTTGAGCGCAGCCAGGTCGGAATCGCTGATCTGGTTGGGTATCAACGTCCAGGCGTTGCTGCCCTGGACCACATACAGCGTGCCATCGCTAGCCTGAACGACCTGGACCGGAGCCTGCTGAGCTAAAGCCGAAAGAGCTAGCCCCGCAACAAGCGAGACGATGCAAACGACAGTGATTGCGCGAGCTAATACGCGACGACTGGCAGTCATACTGCCTCCCATGAATGATTCGGCGAGACTTGACAAGTACGGATTAAGGCTGTGCTGAGACGATCGAAACTTGCTTGACGCGGCCGCCCCAGATGAGACCGAACACGCCGCCCCAGAACGCGCCGAACGCCGGATAGAGGAACAGCGCAATCAGCGATCCGAAGGCCGAAAACCAGGCACCCTCCGCCGAAGCCGCCGATGCCAGCGATCCGGTCTGCATGGCATGGCTCGCGGCGGCCGAAACGAACATCGCCTGAAGAATCAACTGGACGACCTGGCCAAGCACGCCGCTGATGGCGCCGACCAGCGCGCCGCAGCCCATCGCGACCAGCGCCGGGTTCTCGCTCAGCATCAGGCGTTGCCGCGCCTGGCGCACAAAGCGATCAGTGAGCCAGGCCCAGGCGCCGATCCATATGAGCCAGTTCAGACCCGGAAAGTTGATGATTGTGCCGAGGACTGGCACATCGCTAGCGACTGCCAGTGCGACGGCGACGATTGCGCCGAGTAGCACGGTGCGCAGCAGCGCGCCGCCGATGGATGCATTTTGCATCGGTCTTCCTTCTCCCGTTGTTTGAAGCTGACGCCACCGAGTCGGTCGGGATCCGAGGAGCGATCGCGCGCTAATCAGCCCATCGTTTCGGGTGGAACGTTCTCGGAGCGACCCGGCCAGATTAGGCTGCGCTTTGCCCGCCATCTTCCAGGTAAACCTGTAAATCGGCTGTGCTGGGGTGAGGCAAATCCTGTACTGCCGTCACTTGCCGAGCCCTTTCGCGACAAGGGACTTGCGGGCCATGCCATCGCTTGCACTGAACTGGGCCGCCGCAAGCGGAACAGGCTGGCGTGGACGCGAACCCGGTCGATCAATCTCTGCTGACGCTGCCGGCGTCCCCGGGCCGTCTTATCGGCCGATCGCGCGAGCTGTCTTTGATTCGCGAGCAGTTCGCGAAGGGAGACACGCGACTGATCACGCTGTGCGGTGTTGGTGGCATCGGCAAGACACCGTCTGGCGCTGGAAGTCGCGCAGACCGCCCACACGGATTTCGCCGATGGGACGCGCTTCGTTGACCTGTCGCCGTTCGAAGAGCCTGGGCTCGTGCTGTCGGCGATCTGTACGTCCGTCGACGCGAGCCATACGGGGAGCCGGCCCGTCCTCGAAGCCTTGAAGCGCTACCTTCAACATCTGGACATATTGCTCGTCCTCGACAACTTCGAGCAGGCCACGGCGGCCGCTCCCTATCTCGCTGAGCTGTTGTCAGCCTGTCCGTGCCTGAAAATACTTGCCACGAGCCGCGTCCGTCTGCGGCTGACATGGGAGCATGAACTCCCGCGGGGACCTCTGGATGTTCCACACGCCGACTCCGACCAGGGCATAACGGACCTGATGTCCGTTGCGGCCGTCGCCCTCCTGGTCGAGCGAATCGATCGCCTCGGCGAACCGCGCACCTATGACCACGATGATCTGAGTGCACTGGCAGCGATTTGCAGGCGGCTGGATGGAATGCCGCTGGCGATCGAGCTGACGGCGGCGCGGGCCAGGTTGCTAGAGCCCCGCGCACTGCTCGACCACCTGGAGAGTCCACTTGACTTGCTTACCGGCGGACGACGAGACGCACCCAAACGGCAGCAGTCGCTGCGCCTGACGTTCGATTGGAGCTATGACCTGCTGCACCCGGAGGACCAGCAACTCTTCCGAAGCTTCGGTGTCTTCGCCGGCGGCTGCACATTGGAGGCAGTCAGTAGCGTTTATCAGCCGGCCGGAATCCCGTCCGTCAGCCTCGTCGACTCGCTCGAGCGGCTCATCGAAAACGGATTCGTACGTCGGGTTGATCAGGCAGTCATCCGAGAGCCGCGCTGGTGCTCCTCGAACCTGTCCGCGAATATGTGCTCGAACGCCTGCGCCTCGCGAGCGAGGAAGATGTCGCGCGTTTGCTACATGCCGAAACCTATCTGAGGTTTGCAGAGCAGGCTCATCCGGAGCTGCACGGTCCCCGCCAGGTGGAGTGACTCGCAAGACTCGACCGAGAACACGGCAACTCCTTACTGGCCCTGCGGTGGTTTATCA
>JAFAPL010000779.1 GCA_019247135.1 Chloroflexota bacterium
TGGCGGGAGGCTAGAACTGGCATAGCGCAGCCCGAGCGTCGCGGCCTAGTGCGGCGGGGAACCAAGGCGTGTCGAGCCAACCGACGACCAGATGGCTGCGGGCGTTCACGGCCGGCAGTGGCATAGGGCTGGAATTGGTGATCGGCTACTTCGTGGCGCACGCGCTCGGCCACGGACCATTCGTGAGTGCCTCGCGTGGGCGACCGTGCGCCGCTGGGAGCGGAGCCGGCAAATGGCGCGGCGGTGATCTACTTGGCCAGCCCACCTCCGACGGTCATACTCGGCGCCGGGGAGTCAAGGAGGCGTGTATGGACGTCGACAGATCGGGCTGCTGGGCGTGACCGAGGACGTAGCCGGTGACCTGGTCGCGTGGGCGCTGTTGCTGCTCGGCGTCGTCTTCGGGGTGGGCATGCTCGGTGCCGTGGAGGCGCTAACAGTTCTCAGCGGCCAGCAGATGAAGCTTCGCCTCAAACCGTCGAGCCTGTGGAAGGGGCCGTGATCAGGCGACCGCGCTCGCGTCGAAGGTGGTGCTGCGTGTCCGACGATTAGCACCGATTGCCGACACGGGAGCCGTGGCAAGCTGGGGTGGCACCATCGGCGTGTCAACCCACCCGAACGGGAGGCGCCGATCGTGGCCAGCCCCAGCATCGCCACCATACTCCGCGACCACGTGTCGTTGTCCATTGCGTGTGTCGATCGTCTGTATCTGAACGGCTACGTGCCGCTGCTCCAGGCACCCGGTCAGGTCGCCACCTTCTGCCGCCAGCAGTTGGGTGCACCCATTCCCTCGCCGGCGCTGTTCCGGCCACTGCTGGAGCGCTTCGTCCACGACGTCGAGACGTTCGCCGAGCAGCGCCAAGTGCCGATCATCCATTTCGGCCGCGACCAGAAGAAGGACGCGGTCGCCGCCGAGCAGCGGGCTCGATTCACTGCTGACCAGGGCGTCGTCTTCATCGGCGTCGCCCAGGAGAAGGCCAGCAGCTTCAAGGCCCACCGTGACCCGACCCAGCCGGGCGTGAGCTTCACCTTCTCGCGGCAGCCGGTGTTCGTCAACCAGTACTACTTCTACCTCCAGGATCGCGATTGGGGCCCGGCGTTTATCAAGCTGGGCACGTATCTCCCCTACCCGGTGCGGGTCTGCCTCAACGGCCACGAATGGGTCAAACAACAGGCGCGTCGGCAGGGGCTCGCCTTCGAAGCACTCGACAACGGCTTCGGCTGGTGCGCCGACCCAGACCGGTTGCAGCGGATCTGTGACCGGCTCAGCCCCGGTGATGTGCAGCGCTTCTTTGATTGCTGGCTGCGGCGCCTGCCCTGGCCGCTGACCAGCGCCGATCGGGCGGCCGGCTATCGGCATCGATTGACGATCTGGCAGCTCGAGCTCAGCCTGACCCAGGTCTTCGACGCGCCGCGCTACGGCCGGCAGTTCTTCGAGGCGCTGATCTGCGACAACCTCGACCTGGGTCGTCCGCAGCGGGTCAACCTGCTGTTTCCGACTCGTTTGACACGCCGCACGCCGCCGCCTCGGGGCGGCTACCACACCCGCGTCATCACCACCGGCGTCGCCCCGAGCGTGCACGTCGGCTACAAGCACACCGACATCAAGCAGTATTTCAAAGAGGGCCGAGCCCTGCGCACCGAGACGACCATCAACGATCCCAGGGACTTCCAACCGACCAAGGCGCTCGCAACCCTCGACCACCTGCGTACGATCGGCCAGGACATCAATCGCCGCCTGCTCGAAGCCGAACGGCTGAACCATGCCTGCAGCCTCGAGCCGACGCGGTTCGAACGACTGCAGCAGCCGATCGACTTGGGCCGGCGACGGGTGTCGGCGCTCCGCTTCGGCGACCCGCGGGTGCATGCGTTGCTCCAGGCACTGAGCCGCTTTGCGCACGTGCCCGAAGGCTTCCAGAATCGAGACCTGCGGCCTCTGGTGGCAGCGCTGCTCGGTCGACCGCTCGAGGCCTACTCACGCGGGGCGATGACGTATGACTTACGCCGCCTCCGGGTGCATGGACTCATCCAGCGTCTGCCCGGAACGCACCGCTACATGGTCACCCTCGATGGCTGGCAGGTCGCCGGCTTCTACACCACGCTCTACGATCACGTCCTCAGTCCCGGCTGGGCAGTGCTCGCTCAACCCGCCACCCACACTCCCGAACCTCTCGCCAGAGCCCTCCGGCAGCTCGCCGACGTCACCTCCAGCCTGTTCCACCAGATCAATCCGCCCCAGTCCGTCGCTGCCTAACTTGATCCCCCATCAACGGTTCCCGCGAGAGAGCAGGGCTAGTGCACTTTCAAGCGGCCTCTTGGGCCAAAGTGAGAGGAATGTCAGGCGGGCAGTCGAAAGCAGCGTACACGCGCTCGATGAGTTCTTCGGCTGACAACAAGCGGGCCGGCTCCACGACCCGCCGCTTCGCATGGACCCACTTGGGTTCGATCGGATTCAACCACGGGCTCTTGATCGGCAGGTAGTTGGCCACGATGCGCACGCCATACCCGGCC
>JAFAPL010000823.1 GCA_019247135.1 Chloroflexota bacterium
GCTGTTCCGCCTCGCGGTCCTCAAACAGGTAGGGCGTAGCCACATCGCACCTCCATCACGAGCCACCCTGCCTACGGTAGCAAGGACGAGGCACCATGCTCGGGGAACCAGGCAACCTAGCCGAAATTCCCCCAGCGCGTGGCCACGATCAGCAGCGCGCCACCGACTGCGAGTGCGATGCCCGCGACGATCATCCTTTCAGTTGCGAGGCGAAACAACGGTATCTCGGCCGCTACCAGCCAGACGCCGGAGAAAACGATGAGCAGGAACCCCACTTGTGCCAGGACTTTGCCGGTGCGATCGCTCATGGCGCCCCCCACGGAGCGAGCGGCGAGCAGATGAGAGACCTGCGACCGTCCTGGTATCGCACTGCACCGGGGTGAAACGATGGGTCCATGAAGGGCATCGTAGTCACGACAACCTCGAGCGACGCGCGCACGATCTCGAAAGTCGCCGGAGTGACACCGATCCGGTCTCCGTCGGCTTGCACCGCCCGCCATTGAGGCCAGGTGCAACAGGTAGCGCGCCAGACTGGTGCCATCGACGACGGTGACGATGAAGCCAGGGCTCACTGGGAGCTTCGAACCTCACGACGCGCGGGCCTCCTCTTTGTCCTTTTTCTCCTGGTCGCTGCGTCGCTCGGGCACTCTGGCCACCGGCAGTCGCCAGCCACGCCGGATCGCCACAAGGCGCAGCCCAAAACAAAGGAACGCACCGAGGATCGCAATTGGAGTATTCGGGAGTTGCAGTAGTTGGCCGCCAACGACCACGACCGCAGCGGCCAACGCGGCGACCGCGTACAGCTCTGCGTGCAGAACGGTGGGGACCTCCGCAAGCAGCACATCGCGCACGATCCCGCCTCCCACGGCGGTGACGACCCCGAGCATCGTCGCCGCGAGCGGGTTGAGTCCATACGCGCTCGCCTTGAGCGCGCCCGAAACGGCGAACAGCGCCAGCCCGGCCGCGTCGAAAACCAGCACCGGGCTCTGCCATCGCTGGACCACCGGATGCCACCGGAACGTCGCCAGGCCGGCCACCACGGGAACCACGATGTAGCGCCAGTCGGCCACCGACGCCGGCGGCACCGCGCCAATCAGCAAGTCGCGTGTAATCCCGCCGGCGGTGGAGGCGGCGTAGGACAGCACGAGTACTCCGAACAGATCGAAGCGCTTCCGGACGCCGGCCATGGCGCCGCTCAGCGCGAACACGAAAGTACCGAACAGATCGATAGCTAGTACGAGCGTTTCCACGGCATTCCCAAACGCCTCAGGAACAATAGCGACGGCCGCCGAGGGGATGACCCGGGCCTGAGGTCACGAGAATAGTCGATTTGGACCCCGTCGGCTTACGACAGCCAGGCCAGTGCGGCGACCACGATCGCGGCAGTTCCTGTTCTCAATGTCGGCTCGATCACCGGGGCAAAGTGCGGCGAGTGGTTGGCCGGAATGTCGCTGGCAAGCGTTCCGGCGGCTTCGGCCGCGTGCCACCTCTTCGCATCGATGCCGCCAAGCGCCCAGAACGTATACGGTGTGCCGAGTGCATCCGGGATCCGGCTGAAGTCCTCGCTAGCCGACTGACGAGGGGCCGTGAATGCCCGGTCGCCGAAGTAGTCCTTGAAGGCCGAAGCAACCTTTGCCGTTACCTCTGGATCGTTGGAGGTCAACGGGTACTCGTCGAAGATCTGGAACTCCGGATTTTTCGACGATCCGGAAGCCATGCACTCACCATTCACGACGCGCTTGATCGCGTTGATCAACTGGGTGCGTGTGCTTTCGCTATACGCCCGGATGTTGAGCTCGATGATGGCGTGATCGGGGATGATGTTGCTCTTCGTGCCCGCGCTGAGCTGGCCAACCGTCAGCACGGCGAACTCGTCCGGGGCCACTTCTCGCGCAACGATCGCCTGCAGGCGCACGACGATCATCGAGGCCAGCACGACGGGGTCGATGGAGAGCTGCGGCATCGAGCCGTGGCTGCCGCGCCCATAGACGGTGACGCGCATGCTGGCGGCGGTCGATAGAAACGGGCCGGCGAGCGTGCCGACTGAACCGGCCGGATAAGCCAGGACGTGTTGGGCCAGGGCCGCGTCGGGTTTCGGGATCAGCCTGGCGAGGCCACCCTCAACCATTTCGTTCGCTCCACTCCCAAGCTCCTCAGCTGGCTGGAACAGTGAGATGAAAGTTCCGTGCCAGACAGATCTGTTTGCGGCGAGCAGGCGGGCCGCGCCCATGAGGCTGGCGACGTGCACGTCGTGTCCGCAGGAGTGCGCAACCGGGACAACCCGGCCCGACCTGTCTGGCTGCTGGTCGGTGCTCGCGTAGGGCAGACCTGTGTCCTCTTTGATCGGCAGAGCGTCCATGTCCGCGCGGACGAGAACGGTGGGGCCGTTGCCGTTCTCGAGGATGCCGACGACGCCGGTCGTGCCGATCTTGTCATGGACCTCGTATCTCGCCTTGCGCAACGTTTCGGCGGCGGTCGCCGCCGTGTGCTGCTCCTCATTCGACAGTTCGGGGTGCTGGTGCATGGTCCGGTAGGCATCTTCCTGCCACGTCTTGATGCCGTCTTGCCCGGCCAGCACCCGGGCGGCGGACGACTCAGCAGCTGCGTGTGTTTTGCTCGCCCTCGGGGCGGATGTGGATGCCCGCTCTTTAGCTCTCGTCATGCTTCCCTCTCCTCCAGCATATGCCGGGACACAGTCCACCCCGATAGCGGCCCTATTGTCGTGACATAGACCTGGACGATCGACGCCGCTAAGAAGCGTCCTTTCCTGGAGCCGGAGCCCTAGACATTCGTCTCGTCTGCGGGCACCTTCGGCAGGATCGGTGCGTCATCCTGCTCTTGCGCATTGACTGCGACATGCTCGCCGATTGTGTATGACGCCATCGAGAGCGATCCCATCGTGTAGCCGTCAAC
>JAFAPL010000826.1 GCA_019247135.1 Chloroflexota bacterium
GTTTCTGCCCGAAGATGGCTCGATCGTCTACCAAACGCGACTACTACGAAGTGCTCGGTGTCTCGCGCACCTGCTCCGACGACGACATCAAAAAGTCGTATCGTCGCCTCGCGCTTCAATACCACCCCGACCGTAACAAGGCGCCTGAGGCGACCGAGCGCTTCAAGGAAGCGACAGAGGCCTACCAGATTCTCTCGGACGCTGAAAAGCGCAGCATGTATGACCGCTATGGTCATTCGGCGTTCGATCGCGGCCAGGGCGTCGGCAGCGTCGATTTCAGCAATTTCGTAGGGCTGTCGATCGAGGATCTGTTCGAGTCGTTCTTCGGTACCCCTGGCGCGCGCGGCGCCCGACAGCGCGTTCAGCGCGGCCAGGATCTGCGGTACGACCTGCACCTGACGCTCGAAGAAGCCGTCTTTGGCACAAGCAAAGAGATCAACCTGACCAAACACGTGACCTGCTCGCGCTGCAAAGGCAATCGCATGGAGCCGGGCAGCCAGCCGCAGAAGTGCCCGCGCTGCGAGGGCAGCGGCGAGATCCGGCGAATGCAGCAGTCGATCTTCGGTCAGTTCGTGAACGTGACGCTGTGCGATCGTTGCAACGGCGAAGGCCAGGTCATCGCGGACCCGTGCAACGAGTGCCAGGGGCGTGGCGTGGTGCGCTCGAAGACGACCGTCGAAGTCGACGTGCCGCCTGGGTCCGACGAAGGCATTCAGCTGCGCTTGACGGGTCAGGGCGAGCCCGCCCCACGCGGCGGCGTGCCGGGCCACCTGTTCGTCGTGTTGCACGTGCAGCCGCATCGCTTCTTCAAGCGGCAAGGCAACGACCTGCTGCTCGAAGTGCCGATCAACTTCGCTCAGGCCGCGCTCGGGGACGAGTTCACGGTGCCGACACTTGATGCTCGGGAGGTGCAGCTCAAGATCCCCGCGGGCACACAGAGCGGCCGCATCATGCGCATTCGCGGCGAAGGCGTGCCCTTCCTCCGCGAGCACGGCCGAGGCGACCTGCAGGTGCACATCCGAGTCCGCACGCCAGCCGAGCTCAACGACGAGCAGAAGAAGCTGTTCCGCCAGCTCGCCGCGACCTTCAGCGGCCACTCGAACGCCCCAACCGAAAACAAGAGCTTCTTCGACAAAGTCAAAGACGTCTTCTCAGGCGGTTAGTTTTTGAACTTAACAGCCGGCCAGGCGTTCTAGCCGTTTAGTCGCAAAACGGGCTCTGGGTAGCAACTGGGGTAGGAACGCGGAAGGCGGCGGCCAGGACCAATGGAGCACTCGGTGCGGCAAGTCACGCAGAAGCTCCCCGCCGGGGTTCGGGGTGCTTGACTGAGGGGCTCGCACGAAAGACTGCGAAATCAATCGTTCGGAATTTCAGCCTGCGGTCGTTGATTGCTCCTCTTGATGTAGACGCTCGATCACGAACTGTTTGAGCAGCGTCTGGTAGCCGATACCCCGCTGCGCCGCCAGGCGCCGCAGTCGGTGGAGTACGTCCGCGTTGAGGCGAATAGTGACCGAGCTTGACGCCAGGCGTGGTGGGGGCAGCCGAGGATCGACCTCGCGCGCCGGGCGCAGCCGCTGCAGCATCCCGTTCCCGACCGTATGCGTCTCCCAATAGGCGCGCTCCTCGGCCTCACTGCGGAAGGCCGGGATGTCTTCGGGGCGCTCGATCAACTCGAGGCCATCGTCAGTCAGTGCGCGGGTGGAGCTTGCGGTGTTAGTCATTCTGGTTCAAGGCCTCCACTGTGGTACGCACGGCGCTGACGTGGGTTGGCGCGATAGGCGGTGACGACTCTCCGCCGATCACCACGCCAGGTATAGACACCCCATGGTCGATGATGTGCTGGGCGAGGTCGCCGCTCAGCGTTGAGGCCTGCTTGCGGCAACAGTCTGACTGACGCTCCTACTTGACGGGAGCAGCCGATCAGAGAGTGTCTGTCGCGCGACCCAGCCAGCGGCGGGAAATGATGAGAAGCGTCAGGCTGATCGCGAGCAGCAGGATCGAGAGGCTCAGCGCGGCGTCCGTGTCGCTTTCGAGGGCGGCGTAGATCGCCAGCGGCATTGTCTGGGTGCGGCCTGGGAACTGGCCGGCGAACATGATGGTCGCGCCAAATTCG
>JAFAPL010000132.1 GCA_019247135.1 Chloroflexota bacterium
CGGGCGTGTCGCCGCGCTGGAAGACATCGTTGAGCGTGCGTCCAGCGTGGGAGCGAAAACGCTCGTCGACGCCACGCATGCAATCCCGTTCGTGTCGGTGCGCGAGCACATGGACCGCATCGACTATCTCGTGTGCGCCGCCTACAAACATCTCCTGAGCCCGCGTGGCGTCGCGTTCCTCGCGGTGCGACGGTCGGAATGGCAGCACCTGGAGCCCGTTTTTGCCAACTGGCGCAGCACCCCGAGCCCGTATGGCGACTACTACGGCGCGGAGCTGCGCATAGCTGACGACGCCGCGCGTTTCGACGTCTCACTTGCCTGGTTTGACTGGGCCGGGGCGAGCGTGTCCCTCGGCCTGCTGGTCGAGTGGCAGCGCCGCGGCGTGCTGAGCGAAGTGCGGAGGCTGGCCGAACGGCTCAGTGGCGCCCTCGGCATCGCGCATACCGGCAGCTCGATCGTGAGCGTGACCGTCGACGACGCCGAGGCAGTCCGCGAGCATCTTGATGGCCGCGGAATCCGGGCGGCCGTACGCGCTGGTCATGTGCGTCTGTCGCCGCACGTGTACAACACGCAAGCGGACGTCGACGCCGCCGCGGCGGCGCTCGCGCCGTTCGTGCGGCAGCCCGTCGCGCGCTGATGCTCGCCTCGGCACCACGCGACCTGCGAGCGCTGGCCGCGCAGCTGCGCGAACAGCTCGGCCCCGACACCGTCTTCGAGTGTTCCGAAGACGTGATCATGTACGAGTACGACTACGGCCTGGACCGGGCCGCGCCCGAGCTGGTCGCCCTCCCTCGCACGGCGACCGAAGTCCAGGTGCTCGTCCAGCGAGCGCAGGCGGCGAGCGTGCCGATCGTCGCGCGCGGCGCCGGCACAGGTATCTCGGGCGGCGCGGTCCCGAGTCGCGGAGGCCTGGTCATCTCGACGGCGCGCATGCACCGCATTCTCGAGATTGATCTCGCGAATCGCTGCGCGGTCGTGGAGCCCGGCGTCGTCAATCTCGACCTGTCGAAAGCTGCCGAGCCGTACGGGCTCTTTTTCGCTCCGGATCCGTCGAGCCAGAAGTCCAGCACGGTTGGCGGGAACATCGCGAACAACGCCGGCGGCCCGCACTGCCTGTCTCTCGGCGTGACCGTGAATCACGTCATTGGTCTGGAAGTCGTGATGCACGACGGCTCGTTCGTGCGACTCGGCGGCAAATCTCCGGACAGCGCCGGGTTGGACCTCACCGGATTGATGGTCGGCTCCGAGGGCACGCTTGGCATCGTGACCGAGGCGACCGTCCGACTCTTGCCGCTACCGGAGGCCGTCCGCACAACACTTGCGCTGTTCGATTCCGTCGATCGAGCCAGTGACGCCGTCTCGCGGTTGATCGCGCGCGGAGTGGTGCCGTCCGCGCTCGAGATGATGGACAAACTGGCGCTTTCGGCAATTGAGGAAGCGTTCCACGCCGGCTACCCACCGGAGGCTGGCGCCGTCTTGCTGGTGGAGGTGGACGGGCTGCTCGAACAGGTGGAGGCTCAGGCCGCGGTCGTGGACAGCGTCGCACGCGAAGCCGGCGCCATCGACATTCGGCTCGCGGCTACTGAGGAGGCGCGTGCCCGATTGTGGGCTGCTCGCAAGGGGGCCGCCAGCGCGATGGGGCGTATCGCGCCGAATTACTACCTCCACGACGCGGTGGTCCCGCGCACGCGCCTGCCCGCCATTCTCGCGCGAGTCATCCAGATTGGAGAGCAGTACGACCTGCCCATTGCGAACCTGTTCCACGCTGGGGACGGCAACCTGCACCCGATGATCCTGTTCGACGCGCGACAAGCGGGCATCCTCGATCGCGTGATGGCGGCCGGCCGCGAAATTCTGATGGAGTGCATCGAGGCCGGCGGAACGATCACGGGCGAGCACGGGGTCGGACTCGAAAAGCAGAGCTTCATGCCCTTGATCTTCAGCGCGGCCGACCTGGAGGTGATGCGCCGCGTGCGTGAGGCTATCGACCCGTCTGGGAACTTCAATCCAGCCAAAGTCCTGCCAATCGGTGGCACCGACGCGACGCCACTCGGCAGCCGTCGCGCCGCGATGCCTGCCCTGGCGAGGGACGATTTGTGGGTTTGACGGCAACCGACCACATCAGGCCTTCCGAGGCGGACCTCGCGCAGTGCGTCCACTGCGGCCTTTGCCTGCCGAACTGCCCGACGTATCTGCTGACGGGCTACGAAGCCGAGTCGCCGCGCGGCCGCATCCACCTGATGCAAGCGTTCAATGAGGGACGCGTCCAGGCGACCCCGGCGTACAGGGAGCACCTCGAGCTCTGTCTCGTCTGCCGCAACTGTGAGAGCGTCTGCCCGAGTGGCGTGAAGTTCGGCCGCATCATGGAGGCTGGTCGCGCCCAGTTGTATGCACAGGCGCGGTTGTCGCGCGGTGAGCGGCTGTTTCGGTGGCTGACGTTCGAGCAGCTTCTGCCTCATCGCGCTCGAGTGCGCGTGCTGTTCGGGCTACTCCTGCTGTACCAGCGCACCGGATTGCAGTGGCTTGTCCGCGCGACTCGAATTCTGCCCGAGCCATTGCGTACGGCCGAGAGCCTGCTGCCCACGTTGCCGGCGCCGTTCGTTGCGCGCCAGACGGTGTATCCCGCGTTCGGCGAAACGAAGTATCGCGTCGGCCTGTTCACCGGCTGCGTCATGCCGCTGGCCTATGGACCTGTGCATGCCGCGACGCTGCGCGTCCTCAGGCGAAACGGCTGCGAAGTGCACGTGCCGGCCGAGCAGGTCTGCTGCGGAGCTTTGAATGTCCATGGAGGCGAGCGCAGAATCGCCGCTCAGCTTGCCGCGCGGAACGCGCGCGCGTTTCTTGGCCGCGGCCTCGACGCCGTGATCGTCAACTCGGCCGGCTGTGGCTCGACCATGAAGGAATACGCCGAGCTTCTGCCTGATGCTGAAGCCAGCCAACTGGCCAAACTGACGCGCGATGTGAACGAGTTCCTGGCCTCGATCGATCTGGTCCAGCCGACGCGGCCGGTCACGCGGACCATCACACTTCAGGAAAGCTGCCACCTGGTCCACGCGCAGCGAATCAAGGATGCTCCGCGGGGCCTGCTCGCGAGGATTCCGGGTCTCGAGCTACGCGACATGGCGCATCCGGACCTGTGCTGCGGCAGCGCAGGCCTGTACATGCTGACCGAGCAGGAGATGGCGACGCGGTTGCTCGACGCCAAAATGGCTGAGATCACGGCGACCGGTGCGTCGACGATCGTGACGGCCAACCCGGGCTGCCTCATGCAGCTCGAACGCGGCGTCCGCCGCGCGGGCCTGTCGAAGAAAGTAGACGTGCGGCACGTCGTCGAGCTGCTCGATCAGAGCTACGGCCACCCGTCAACTACCTGATATCAACCTCGTCGATACCGGCAGCCCTTTACGCGGCCAGCGGTTTGAGCTTAAATTGCCTTTAACAAACCTGGAGGGCTTGCGCAACGATGGGGTTGCAGCCGCGTGACGACGTCGTCTTGCTTTTGGGCGCGCCTGGTTCGGGCAAAGGCACCCAGGCACGCTTCCTCGCCGATACGCTCGGTATTCCTCACATCGCCAGCGGCGATCTGCTTCGCGACCATCGAGGGCGTGGGACGGCTCTTGGCCATGCCGCCCAGACGTACATGGACCGCGGCGATCTCGTGCCTGATTCGCTCGTCGTCGACATGATCTGCGCGCGCATGAATGAGCCGGATGCGTGCCGCGGCGCACTGCTCGACGGGTTCCCGCGTACGGTCGCGCAGGATCAAGCGCTCGGTGATCGACTGGCCGTACGCGGCTCCGGTGTTCGTGCCGCGATTTATTTCGAGGTGCCGTTGGAAGTGCTGATCGACCGTCTGGCTGGGCGCTGGCTGTGTCGTCGCTGCCAGGCGAGCTATCACGAGGTGTATCGACAGCCGGAGCGCAACGGCACGTGTGATCGCTGTCAGGGCGAGCTCTACCAGCGCAGCGACGACAAGCGTGAGGTGGTTGCCAACCGCGTGTCCGTGTATCTGCGCGACACGCTGCCGGTGGTCGAGCGCTACGAACAGCGTGGGCTGCTGCGGCGAATCGACGGTGATCGACCGATCGAGGTGGTGCGGGACGCGCTGCGCAGCGCGCTCGAGCTACACGCCGAAGTCGCCGCCTGACTGTTAGCTCGAATTACTGACGCGGGCTGCCGTCGCAGAAAAAGCCGCTGTCAATGATGATGCGAGCTAAAGCAAGCTCGCGTACAGAGTGCGTGTCTGCTCGGCGATCGCCGGCCAGGCGAAATACTGCTCGACACGCTCGCGGCCCGCGCGCGCCATCCGTTCGCGCAAGGCATCGTCGCGCACGAGACGATTGATCGCCCCCGCCAGGTCAGCGCTGAACCGTCCTGGGTCGACGGGTTCGAACGGCGCCGTCGTTTCCTGCTCGAGCGGCACCAGCACCCCCGTCTCGCCGTCCACGACCACTTCAGGTATCCCGCCCACCGCGCTGGCGACGACGGGCGTGCCGCATGCCATCGCCTCCAGGTTGATGATCCCGAACGGCTCGTAGATCGACGGGCAGCAAAAGACCGCCGCGTGCGTGTAGAGCTGGACGACCTGGTCGCGCGGCACCATCTCGCGGACCCAGATCACGCCGCCTCGTCGGCTCACTGAATCCACGGCCGACTCCATCTCGGCCGCAATCTCCGGCGTGTCCGGGGCACCCGCGCACAGCACGACCTGCACTGACGGGTCGATCTCCGGAATGGCTCGCGCCAGGTACAGAATGCCTTTTTGACGCGTGATCCGGCCGACGAACAGGACGTATGGTCGCGACCGATCGATCCCGTACCGCTCGAGGGCGTCACTGGCCTCGACCGCGCGGTAGAGCGACGTGTCGATCCCGTTGTAGATGACGTGGATGCGTTCAGGCCGAACGGACGTGACCCGCAAGATGTCTTCGCGCGTGCCGCGTGAGACCGCCACCACGGCGTCGGCCATGGATAGGGCCGTCTGCTCAACCCAACACGAGAGGTCGTATCCGCCACGGAGCTGCTCGCGTTTCCACGGCCGCAACGGCTCGAGTGAATGCACTGTCGCCACGAGTGGGATGCCGTAAGCCTGGCGGATCAAAACCCCGCCCAGATGGCTGTACCAGGTGTGGCAATGGACGACATTGGCGTCGACGTTGTCGGAGGCCCAGTCGACGCCGCGGCCCATGGCCCCGAAGACGGGTTGCAGGTACGCGGGCGCCGTGCCCGGGCGAGGCTCGGCATAACCACGGACCGTCAACGAGGGTTCCTCGACGCGCTGGTCGCCAAAGCAACGCACCTCGACCTCCGTGTCTGGCAGTCGCGCAAGCTCGCGGCTCAAGAACTCGACGTGGACGCCTGCGCCGCCGTACACGTGCGGCGGGTATTCGTTAGTGAGTAGCAGCGCCTTCATCGCCGACCGCTTCGAGCACCGCAGCGTGAAGCCGACGAATGCCTTCGGCGACCCGATCTGGCGAAGAGTCGGCAAAACTGAGGCGCAGGCTGTGATGGCCGCCGTCGGCATTGGGATAGAACACTGAGCCAGGCCAGACCTCGACTCCCAGTCGGCGCGCACTCGCCATCACGTCCATATCCCTGATGCCCTCCGGCAGGTCCAACCAGAGGAAGTAGCCGCCAGAGGGACGCGTCCATGCCGCGCCGGTCAGACTCGAAAAAATCGTCTCGAGCGAGTCGAGCATCGCGTCGCGGCGCGCTCGGTACTCGCGTCGGCACATCGATATGTGTGATTCGAGATCGAAGTCGCCATCACGAATGAGCCGCACCACGCCCTGCTGCGCAAGCGCGTCGGTCTGGTAATCCAGCCCGCGCTTGCAGCGGACCAGGGCCCGATGCACGGTCGGGTTGGCGACGGCATACGCGAGGCGCAGGCCCGGTGCGAGGATCTTCGAGAACGTTCCCAGATGGACGACATAGTCCTCGGCGCCTGGCAACGACCGAATCGGCGGGATCACAGGCGCGCCCTCGTCGTACCAGAACTCACCGTATGGGTCGTCTTCGACGATCAGAAAACCAAATTCCTGGGCGAGCTCGAGCAGTCGCTCGCGGCGCGCCAGAGTAAGTGACACGCCCGATGGATTTTGAAAGGTCGGCAACACGTACGCGAATTTGGGGCGTGCGCCGCTCGAGCGAAGCTTGTCCTCGAGCTCGTCCACGCGCATGCCGTGCTCGTCCACCGGTACGGCGAGGAAGTGTGGTTGCTGGTGCTCCCAGGTGCCGAGCGCGGCC
>JAFAPL010000138.1 GCA_019247135.1 Chloroflexota bacterium
GCACATATCGACGGCAACGGACGACTGGAAGGCGCGGATGTCGATGCATCGTCGCCGTTCGTAAGCAACGACACGACGTTGCGCGATGCGCTCTCGCTGTTGCTGGCGTCGGCCGTCCAGACGGCAGTGGTGGTCGACGAGCGCGGACAGTTCGGCGGCGTGGTGACCCTCGACACCATCGGCCAGGCGTTCCGCGCAGAGCCGTCGAGTGAGCCTGCTGGAGTGGCGTGAGAGCCGGCGAACCACTCATCCTGTGGGACTGGACGTTCAACCACCTGCCCGACATCTGGCAGCGTGTGGTCGAGCATCTCGAGCTCACCGGGATCGCGATCGGTCTCGGCTTCGTCCTTGCCTTCGTGCTCAGCCTCGCGATCCGGCAACTGCCGATTCTGTACTCCCCGATCACGTGGGTGGCGGGGGTGCTGTACACGATTCCGAGCCTGGCTCTGTTCGCTTTCTTGATTCCGTTCACCGGACTCACGACGCTGACGGCTGAGATCGGACTCGTCAGCTACACGCTGCTGATTCTGGTTCGAAACATCGTGGGCGGCTTGCGCGCGGTCCCGCCCGACGTGCGCGAATCCGCGACTGGCATGGGCTACTCGCGGTGGCAGATGTTCTGGCGCATCGAGCTGCCGCTGGCCATGATCGTGATCATCGCCGGCGTGCGCGTGGCGCTCGTAACCACTATTGGCCTGGTGACAGTAACGGGCGTCATCGGCCAGGGCGGCCTTGGCTATCTCATCTGGATGGGCATTCAGCAGTTCTTCGCCACGCCGCTGATCATCGGCGCTGTCCTATCGATCGTCCTGGCGGTCGTGCTGGATGGCGTTCTTGTACTGATCCAGCGCCAGGTCACGCCCTGGACGCGGCCGGCATGAACTTCCTGTTCTCGGTCGTGGCGTGGTTCGGCGACCCGGCGCACTGGTCCGGCTCGGACGGGATCCCGAACCGGATCGCGGAGCACCTGTTGCTTTCGGGGCTGACCACGATCGCGGCCGTGCTGATCGCGTTGCCAATCGGCATCTGGTTCGGGCACGCCGGCCGGGGCGGGTTCCTCGCCATCAATATCGCGAATCTTGGCCGCGCGCTGCCCTCGCTGGCGCTCCTGGCGCTCATGCTGCCGGTTGCGCTGAATCTGAGGCTGGGACTCGGCTTCTGGCCGACGTTTCTGGCGCTCGTGCCGCTCGGAATCCCGCCGATCCTGACCAATAGCTACGTGGCCGTGCGCGAGGTCGACCGCGACATCGTCGAGGCCGCGCGCGGCATGGGATTGCGTGATATCCAGGTGCTGCGGGACGTGGAGCTGCCGATCGGTGCACCACTGATCATCGCGGGCATTCGCAACGCCGCGGTCGCGATCGTGGCGACAGCCACCCTGGGTGCGCTCGTGGCCGGCGGTGGACTGGGGCGCTATATCGTCGATGGACTCGCGCGACAGGAGTACCCCCGACTCTTCGCCGGGGCGGTCCTCGTCGCGGCGCTGTCGATCGCCGTCGAGGTCGCCTTCGGCGCGATCGAGCGACTGTCGGTATCGGCTGGCCTGCGCGGGGTGCGCGAAACACCGCAGACGGCATTGCAGGAGCGTCCGCGGTAGCCCGCCGAGCATGCAGGCTTCGGCGCCGCAGGCTGTGCGGTGAGGCTAAAGGCGGCGACACGAGTGGCGCTTGCAATCTGAGGCGGCTTCTGCTTCAGTGAAAAGAGCGCTCGCTGAGTTTCCTCAACTCAACTCAACTCATTCTCGACTCAGCCGATCGCACTGACCCCGCACGGCTCTACGGGAGCCGCGAAAGGAGCCTGACCCAATGCGGAGTTTCCGCTTGCCTGCGGCCGGGGCGTTGGCACTGACGCTCTTCGTGAGCGCATGCGCCTCGGGTGGTGCGCCAAGCCCAACGACGGCACCGGCCGCCGCGACGACGGCGCCCGCCAAGCCTGCCGCCGCCTCTCCCGCCGCCGCATCGTCCTCGCCTTCGCCCGCCGCCAGCCCCAGCCCCGCGGCAGGAGCCGCCGCGAGTCCGAAACCGGCGGCAAGCCCGGCCGCCAGTCCGTCCCTGGCAGCCAGTCCATCGCCTGCCGCCAGCCCGGTCGCCGCGGGTGGACCCAAGCCGACCGTCAAAATGGGATCCGCCAACTTCCCCGAGCAGGTGATTCTCGGTGAGCTGTACGCGCAGATCCTCGAGGCCAACGGCTACACGGTCGAGCGGCACCTGAACCTGGGCTCGCGTGAAGTCGTCGCGCCGGCGCTTCAGTCTGGCCAGATCGATATGTACCCCGAGTACCTGGCCACCGCCGAAGCCTTTTTCGCCAACAAAGCCGGGTCGCAGAGCAAAGCGACGTCTGACCCGACGGCCACACAGCAAGCGCTCCAGGCGCTGCTCACGCCGCAGAACTTGACGGTGCTCGATTACGCGCAGGCCATCGACACGAACGGGTTCGTGGTCACCAAACAAACTGCTGACAAGTTCCACCTGGCGAAACTGAGCGATGTCCAGCCCGTTGCTGGACAGATGATCCTCGGCGGTCCGCCCGAGTGTCCGGAACGGCCTTTCTGTCAGGTCGGCCTGCGGGAGACGTACGGGCTGAACTTCAAGGACTTCAAGGCGCTCGACCCAGGCGGACCGTTGACCGTCGCGGCGCTCGACAGTGGCGATATCGACATCGGTCTGCTCTTCACCACCGATCCGAACATCACGCTCAAGAGCTACACGCTGCTCGAAGACGACAAGCACCTGCAACTGGCCGACAACATCGCGCCAGTCATCCGCGATCAGGTCTTGCAACAAGGGTCGGACCTGCGTCAGCTCGCCAACAGCGTGAGCGCGAAGCTCACGACCTCCGACCTGACGGACATGAACAAGTCCGTCGGGATCGACCACCAGGACGCGAGCGCAGTGGCCAAGGCGTATCTGCAGAAGCAGGGGCTGCTGCACTAGCGAGCTTTCTGCCGACTAGCGCGGGGGGCTGCGCATCGCGCCCGCCCCCCACCGTCCCTCGAAGAGTTAAGCGCCCGTTAAACCCGTTGCGAGTTGGTTGCGCTTTCGGCACCGGAGCATCTGACTAGAAGAACCAGGGCGTATGGTGGACGTCCACTGCAGGTGAGCTTGGACGGGAGGCACCCCGGTTGTTCTTCTGCCGTTCGTTAGCCTGACCGCAGGCTTCGTTTTGTCGCACACCGACGCGTTCGCCGCCGGAGGCAGCATCGCCAACGGTGAGAACGTCACCGGTACGGTGACGGGCGGCCAGATCGACGAGTGGACCTTCACCGCCGCCGCCGGTACGTTTATCGAAGCCTCAGCCAGTGAGGTCGGCCCGAACACGGCATTCACGCCGCGGATCGACCTCATCGGTCCGAATGGAACGGACCTCGCCGCGAATGGCAACGACATCTTTGCCCACGTGGCAATCCCCGCACCGGCCACCGGAACTTACACCATCCGGGTCCAGCAGTATTACGTGACTGGGCCCGGCGGGATGTACTCGCTGAATCTGGCGCAATCGGCCACGCCGTTTGTCGTACCGGCCGGCGACGAAGGTGGGCCAATCGGCAACGGCCAGAACGTGACGGGCGCGCTGGTGCGTGGCGATATGGATCTGTGGTCATTCACCGCCGCGAAGGGCACGATGATCGAGGCTTCCGCGAGCGAGGTAGGGACGAACAACACTAATTTCGTACCCCGACTCGACCTGTTCGGCCCGGACGGGACGGACCTCAGCGCGAACGGCAACGACATCTTTGCGCACGTGGCCCTGAGCGCGCCGGCGGACGGGACCTACTTCCTGCTGGTCCAACAGTACTACCAGAATGACGTGACCGGCACCTACTCGCTGAATCTGGCGCAATCGGCCACGCCGTTCGTCGTGCCGGCCGGCGACGAGGGTGGGCCAATCGGCAACAACCAGAACGTGACCGGCGCGGTCTTTCGCGGTGATATGGACCAGTGGTCGTTCTGCGCGTCGAAAGGCCAGACGCTGGAAGTGACGGCCACCGATACCGGCCAGAACACCGCTTTTGTGCCGCGCATCGACCTGTTTGGCCCCGACGGAACGGACCTCGCCGCCAACGCCAACGACGTAGCCGCCCAGGTTACCCTCACCGCGCCCGCCGACGGTACATACACGATCCTCGTGCAGCAGTACTACCAGTCTGACCTGACGGGTAACTATTCGCTTGAAATGGTCGGCGGGAGCGCGTGTGGTCCGATATTCAGCGTCTCCTCGCCGATCCGTTTGATCGACACGCGTACGCTCGGCTCCGGGCCGATCGCCGCCGGGACGTCGCGCTGCTTCACGGTCGCTGGCGCGGCCGGGCTCCCGAGCGACGTCGCCGCGGTCGTCCTCAATGTCACGGCCGTGGGTTACGGCACGGACGGTTGGGTGACCGTCTACCCGGCCGGACAGTCCGTGCCGCAAACGTCCACGCTGAACTTCGACGTGCACGAGTACGCGATGGCGAATGGCGCCATCATGCGCATCGGAACCGGTGGTCAGGTGTGTGTGAACGTCGGAACAGCTGGAAACCTGCCCGGCAGCGCGCAGGTCGTCCTGGATGCGACCGGGTATTTGACTGCCGACGACCTGCAGGTGTTGCCGATGCTGTCCTCGCCGCAGCGCTTGATCGACACCCGGTCGAGCGGTGGTCCGATCCCGACCGGGACCTCACGCTGCTTTGTCGTGACGAACACGATGGGCATTCCGTCGGATGCAGCGGCCATCGTGGTCAACGTCACGGCCGTGAGTTACGGGGTGCAGGGCTGGTTGACGGCGTATCCGAATGGCCAGGCAGTGCCTGCAACTTCGACGGTGAACTTCGACACGTCGGAATACGCGATCGGCAACGGGGCAATCGTGCGCGTGGGTTCGGGCGGCCAGGTGTGCGTGAACACCGGCACCATCAACGCGGCGCCGGGTAGCTCGAACGTCATTCTCGACGTCACCGGTTACCTGACGGCGGCCGGGCTGGCGCAGATGCCGATGCTGGCCTCGCCGCAACGCCTGGTCGACACGCGCACGACGGGTGGGCCGGTGGCCGCGGGCCAGTCGCGATGCTTCAACGTCGCGGGGGTGGTCGGGGTGCCGTCAACGGCAAGCGCCGTGGTGCTGAACATGACCGCCGTGGGATACCAGCGGCAAGGCTGGCTGACTGCTTACCCGGGCGGGCAACCGGTACCTGCAACCTCGACGCTGAACTTCGATACGACCGAGTACGCGATGGCGAATGGCGTGATCGTCGCGATCGGCAGCGGCGGTCAGGTGTGCGTCAACGTCGGCTCGGTGAACGGGGTGGCGGGGCAGTCGCAGATCATCATCGACCTGGCGGGGTACATCTAGCTCAATCAACCACTTGCTCGAGGGCGGCTACGGGCGTGTTAATCGAACCGTGGCCGCGGAGCGCCAACCTCCCAGGATGCGAGGCGCGGCTCCACCTGCGATAGGCTGAGTGAGTTATGACGATGGTGTCGATCGCGGCGCCCGCCCGCACGGCGGCGGGTGAGCTGGCCACATTCTGCGGCTCGTTGCGCTGGGCTGAGCTCGATGAAGCCGTCCGACAACGCACTCGCGAGCTGCTGCTGGATCTACTCGGCGTAACGCTCGGCGGCAGCCGCGTGGAGTCGTCATCTGGGCCACGGGAGCTTGCTCAGGGCGCAGGCGACGGCCAGGCCACCCTGATCGGCACGCGCCAGACGTCGTCCGCGGACTGGGCGGCGCTGGCGAACGGAACAGCCGCGCACGCGCTCGAACTGGACGACGTGACCACGGAGTCTTCGCTGCATCCCGGCGTGGCCATCATTCCCGCCGCGCTCGGGCTGGCGGAAGAGCTCGACGCATCGCCCGCGGCCATGCTCGAAGCGATTGTCGCCGGGTACGAAGTCACGATGCGCGTCGGAAACGCGCTCAATCCGGCGTCTGCGTATGCACGCGGGTTTCATCCGACCGGCGTGGCTGGAGCGTTCGGTGCGGCGATGGCCGCCGGACGACTGCTCGACCTGGACGACGAACGCCTGACACATGCACTGGGCATTGCCGGCACCCTCGCGTCGGGCTCGCTCGAGTACCTCTCGAACGGCGCGTGGACCAAGCGTTTGAACGCGGGTTGGGCGGCCCACGCGGGCATCGTCGCGGCACGCCTGGCTGGCGCCGGCTTCACCGGGCCGTCAACCGTCTTCGAGGGCCGCCTCGGGGCATTGCACGCGTACACCGACGAACCCTACGTGGAGCGGCTCGTGGAGGACCTCGGGCGGCCACTGCAGGTCATGCGAGTGTCGATCAAGCCGTATGCGTGCTGTCGGTACAACCATGGCCTGATCGATTGCATGCTGTCGCTGCGTGGGTCTTTTGGACTAGACGACGTCGAACGCATTCGGCTAGGTGTACTGAGCGGGGGTGCGCTGCTCGTTGCCGACCCGATCGAACAGAAGCGCGCGCCAGCGAACGTGGTCGACGCGCAGTTCAGCGCACCGTATGCGTCGGCCGTGGCGCTGGTGTACGGCTCGGGCAGTCTGGAGTCGTACTCCACCGAAAAGGTGGCTGATCCGCGGGTGCGCAGGCTCATGAGTGTGACGGACTGCTATCGCGACGCCTCGCTCGACGCGGTCTATCCGCGCCAGTGGCCCGCGGCGGCCGAAGTGGTGCTACGCGATGGCCGACGCTTTTCGACGCGCGTGGAGTACGCGCTGGGCGAACCCGAGAACCCCGTGCCGCTCGACGCGCTGATGTCGAAATTCATCAGCCTCGCCGGCAGAGACGACGCCGAAGCGCTGGCGGATCGCATTCTGCACGTGGACGCCGACCCAAGCGTTCGCGCTCTTGGCACGGCTTTGCGGTCTGGCGGCGGCAGCACGTAACCCGGGGGTCGCCGCGAGAAGGAGCGCTTGCGCAGCAAGCGGCGACTGGCGGCGGGGGGCGGAGCCCCCCGATGATGCGAAGCATGCCAGCGGATCATGATCCGCTGGCCACGGTGGCGCATGCGCCACCGTGAGGAGCCCGCTCATGAGCGGGCTCCCACATAGTTAGATCAGGAAACGTATTCGAGCAGCTCGCGCCGCAGCCGCGGCATGCGCCGCAGCTTCGCGAGCGCTTCAGCCTCGATCTGACGAATCCGCTCGCGGCTGACGCCGAGCTCTTCACCGACCTCGCCCAGCGTCCGCTCGTGCCCACGATCCAGCCCGAAGCGCAGGCGCAACACCTGCCGCTCGCGCGGATGCAGCTCGTCGAGCGCGGACTCCAGCCGCTCCGACAGGTCGGACGCCTCAGCCGACTCGCGCGCGGCTTCAGCGGCCGTGTCGTCACCGATCAGGTCGCCACGCGTCAGCTCACCATCCTCACCCAGCGGCGTCTCGAGCGACAGCGGCATGCGCGCGGCACGCCGTGCCTCGTTGATGCGCTCCGGGTCGATGTCCAGGAACTGCGCGACTTCGTCGACGGTCGGCTCACGCCCCAGCTCGGCGGCTAGCTCGCGTTCGGCGCGCGCCGTCTTCGTCAGAAATTCGGTGACGTGCACGGGTAGCCGGATCGTCCGGCTCTGATCCGCGATCGCACGCGTCACCGCCTGGCGAATCCACCAGTAGACATACGTGCTGAAGCGGAACCCACGCCGCCAGTCGTACTTCTCAACGCCGATCTGCAGGCCGATGTTGCCTTCCTGCACCAGGTCCAGAAACGAGAGCCCGCGCCCGAGGTAACGCCGTGCGACCGACACGACCAGGCGCAGGTTGCACTCGATCAGTCGGCGACGCGCACGCTCGCCGTCCTCGGCCTGGCGTTCCAGCTCGAGCCGGCGGAGCGGATCCAACGATTCGTCGGCCGTCGCCAGCTCACGCAGAGCGGCTTTGCCGCCTTCGAGGCGCTGGGCAAGCGAGACTTCCTCCTGCGCGGTCAGTAGCTCGTGATGAGCGATCTCGCGGAGGTACATCGCGCCGGCGCCACCCGACAACTCCTCGGACAATAGCCCGAAGCGGTTGATCGGCTCGGCAGCCGCGGTTTCGTTCTCAGTCTCAGGGTCGACCCGTTCGGTCAGCTCGGGGCTGAGGAGTTCTTCGTTTTCGTGGAGAAGGTCAAGGCTCACTGTTGTTGCTTTACTCCTGGTCCCCGGTTTCACAGGGGTCAAAAAAGCCGCCCCACCTGTACGCGGCTCGGGCGGCGACCTGCTCGCGCACTACTCGCTGTTTCCAGGCAGCTCGTAGAACCGCGGACAAGACTGCTACGCCATGGTACCACGTAGTCCCTATACGTCAAGTTTGGCGTCGCTCGCTGTACCAAACGAGGCAGTGCCGATCGACGTTACAGATATGTCGTTGTGATGTCGCGGAACCCACACCGCGTTCAGTACTTAGAACAGAGATTCGTCCGTTCGTATTCCTTGAACGTCGACTCCGCGCACAATGATTGGGCTGCAGGAGCCGTGCCAGTTATCCTCCTCGCGCTGTGCTGCACCACGCGTCCTCCCGTTTGACTACTCGCCGTAGATTCTTGCGACTTGCTGCACTCGTCGGCCTGGTTCCGCTGGGCCTCTCTGGGGTCGCGCAGGCCGCCTCTTCGACCCCAACACCTGCAGGGCCGACGCCGACGCCAACGTTACCGACCGGCTGGCCGACGCCGCGGCCCACAGCGTCCGCGACCGCCGCCGCCGCGACGACGGCCCCAACCACTGCCCCGTCGACCGCACCAACCGCCGCGCCAACCTCCCTCCCACAGCAGCAGGCGTGGGTGCAATCACTGGAGCCGATTCCGCTCTGGAGCGGGCCAGATGACGGCGCCGATCAACTTGGAACAGCTCCGCGCTGGGATTATTTCCTGATCGCGGCTCCCCAGAACGGGTCGCGCCTGTACGTGCTGGTCGCTCGCACCAACAATTACGCCTGGGTGGACGCGCTGTCGGTTGGCCCGTCGGGCGCGCCGCCTGCCGGTTGGCCATCCGCGGATGCGTCGCCAGCGCCGAGCGACCTGAGCGTGGGCTGGGTCGCAACCGCGACGGATTCGCCGTTGTGGGCGGATCAGAACGGGCGCCTGCTGCTGGGGATCGCGCCTGCGTACACACCCTTCAAGCAGGTCGAACCCCAGAACGGACCTCGGCTGCATGTGAAAGACCCGTTTTCGGGTGCCTCGTCCTGGCTCGATGCTGCGAATGCCGGGAGCATCGACGCGCCCGGACGTATCGGTACACCCGGACGCTGGTGGGGCTTGTCGTATGTCGACGGCGCCAACATCCGCCCTTCGCCCTCGACCAACGACAGCAACGTAGGCACGCTGCCGAGTGGCTTGCCCATCGTGGTCTCGGGGTGGGTAGCCGGCGAGGAGGTCGTAAAGGACAACCCGACCTGGGCCGTGCTGAGCGACAGCGCCTTCCTCTATAGCACGGTGCTGCGTCCGGTCGCGCTGCCCGCGCCACCGCCGCCACCCGCGGCCGGCAGCAACTACACGGGTCGATGGATCGATCTCAACCTGCTGCACCAGGTGGTCGTTGCGTACGAGGGGTCGAATGTTCGGCGAGTGGCACGGACCTCGACTGGTCGTCCAGGTTGGGAGACCGCGCCGGGCAACTACACGATCCAGCGCCGAGTCGAGAACGAAACGATGCAGTCATCGAGTCTGATCGGCCTGGACGCACAGCGTGCCGACTACAAGGTCGACAACGTTCGCTGGACGCAGTACTTCTCGGCTGATGGAAAAGCGCTCCATGAGAACTACTGGAAGGCGCGCGACGAGTTCGGCATTCCGTCGTCGCACGGCTGCGCGGGCCTGGTGGCCGAGGACGCGAAGTTCTTCTGGGACTGGGCCGATATTGGCGTGCCCGTGATTGCGCACTTCTAGCGGTAACCTTCGCGGGCTGGCGCTGTTGCATCCAGATTGTTCAACTTTGAAGTTGATAACTCTGGCTGGTGAAGCGGCAGCCCCGCGTGAACAAGCCCTTCAGCGCACTTCGGGTGATTGCGCACTTCTGGCGTTAACCGTCGCGGGCTGGCGCTGTTGCATCCACATTGTTCAACTTGAAGTTGACAACTCTGGCTCGTGCAGCGGCAGCCCGCGTGAAATAGCCCGCATGCACGCTTCGGCAGCGGCCAGCTTCGCGGGCTGGCGCTGTTGCATCCAGATTGTTCAACGTGAAGTTGATTGCTCTGGCTTCGTGAAGCGGCAGCCCGCGTGAACAAGCCCCTCAGGGCACTTGGCAGCGGGCAACACTTCGCGGGCTGGCGCTGTTGCATCCAGATTGTTCAAGTTGAACTTGATTGCTCTGGCTCGTGAAGCGGCAGCCCGCGTGCATAAGCCATTCAGCACACTTCGGGCGTCACTTCGCGGGCTGGCGCTGTTGCATCCAGATTGTTCAAGTTCCAGTTGATTGCTCTGGCTCGTGCAGCGGCAGCCCGCATGAAATAACCCGCTTGCGCACTTCGGCACCGCCAGCACTTCGCGGGCTGGCGCTGTTGCACCCAGATTGTTCAACTTGAAGTTGATCGCTCTGGCTGAAGCGGCAGCCCGCGTGAACAAGCCCCTCAGCGCACTTCGGTAGCCACCGTCACCGTCGACGGTCGACCGCTACTGCGCGGGCGCGACCAGACGCGAAAAGATCCAGCCTTCGGCGCCATCAGGCGTGCGGACGTGCAGCCACTCACTGCCGTCGACGTCCTGGTGCTCGATGACCTTGAGCACGGTCCCGTCGCGCAGCGCGGCTACCTGGCGGCCTTTGGGCGGGTCCGCGCGGAGAATGGCCCCGATGCCGCCCGTGTTGGCGACCTTCACCTGTTCGCCGGTCGCCTCCGAGGACGTCGCGTTCGCGTCGTCTGACGCGGGCGCCGGCGGCCCCGCGTTCGCATCCGGCGGCAGGGCTGCCACAGGCGTGGGCAGGAAATGCGGCGTGTTGTCGGTCAGCAGGGATCGCGGGTTAAAGTTCGCCAGGTCCTCCGCCCCTTGAGACGGCGGCGCCTTGGCGACATTGCTGATCATCCACAACGCACCGATGGCGAGGACGATCAGCAGCAGCGCAACGATGCGCGCGACAGGTAGGTCAGCGCCCGGGCCCAGGGCATACTTCGGGCTGCGGGTGGTCGCGTGACCCGCTCGAATCGCCACACCGCGATTTAAGCACGAGCCGTGCCGTTAGCGGCATATATCTTGCCCGCTAGGCCGGCATGCAGCGAGTCGAGAAATCCATTCGGGTCAAGGCACCTGTGGACCAGGTGTATCAGTTCTGGCGCAACTTCGAGAACTTCCCGACCTTCATGGAAAACGTCGAGGAGGTAAGGCTGCTCACGCCCGACGGGCGTCGGTCGCACTGGAAACTGAATGGTCCGATGGGTCGGAAAGTCGAGTACGACGCTGATCTGACGCAGGACGAGCCGAACCGCGCGATCGGGTGGAATTCAAAGGGCGGCAATGTCAGCACGAGCGGCAACGTCACCTTCACCGAGAACCAGGACAACACGCTGGTGCACGTGATCATGCAGTGGGCGGACGTGCCCGGCGGGGCTGTCGGCGAGGCGGCGTCGCGGATGTTCCAGAATCCTGAGCACATGCTCGAGGAAGACTTGCAGCGATTCAAGGACATCGCTGAGGGCCGCGTCGGCTCCGGCCTCCGCCGTTAACTTCTTCGGCCTGGCTGGTCGAGCGGCAGCCCGCGGCGAATTGGCCCTACACATTCACGAGGGCTGGCGCTGCAACTCTCCGAGCGTCAACTTCAAGGAAGTTGAGCAAGCATGGGGGACGGCGCGGCAGCGCGCACGAGAATAAGCCAGGCGATTCGCATGCGGGCTATCGGTGCAACTCGCCGAGCGTCAACTTCAACGAAGTTGAACAAGCATGGCGAAAGCGTGGTAGCCCGCGAGAATAGGCCAGGCGATTCGCACGCGGAGCCCTGCCGCTGCACTCTCCGAGCGTCAACTTCAACGAAGTTGAACAAGCATGGGGACGGCGCGGCAGCCCGCACGAGAATAAGCCAGGCGA
>JAFAPL010000144.1 GCA_019247135.1 Chloroflexota bacterium
GCGGTTGCGGAGCTCGCGCGCGAAGTCGCACGCAGCGTCGTGCTCGTGCGCGGATCGCGCGGCAGTGCGGGCTCCGGCGTGATCTGGAATGAGTCCGGTCTGGTGATCACCAATCACCACGTGGTGCCAGGCCAGACGGCCGAGCTCGTCGTTGCCACGGGCCAGCGCCTCCCCGCGCGCGTGGTAGCTCGCGCGCCGGCGCTGGACCTCGCCGCACTCGAGGTGCGGGGGCAGCTGCCGCCAGGCGCGGAGGTTGGCGACTCCGACGCGCTGCGCGTCGGTGACCTGCTGCTCGCCGTGGGGAACCCAATGGGCGAACGCAACGCGCCTAGCCTTGGGATCGTGGCGAGCGCGCCTGACGATGTCCTGCGGCTATCCATAACGCTCCGCCCCGGCAACTCGGGCGGTGCACTCGTGAATGCGCGCGGTCAGGTGGTCGGTATTCCCCACATGGTGACCGGCAATGGCCTCGCGCTCGCGGTTTCGACGCGCAGCGTGCGGCGGTTCCTCAAAGGCACGCCCACGCCGGAAGAAGGCGAAGCCGAGCTGCGCTGGATCTGAGCGCATTACGATGGCTGCTCAAGGTCGTGTTGTCGACAACGATCGCGGGCAGCCTTCCGAAGCCTGAATGGCTCGCCGAGCCGCAACAGCTCTGGGCGCCCTGGCGCGTTGGTCCGGAGCAGCTTGCCAGCGCGCAGCGCGACGCTGTCCTGGTCGCGCTCGAGGAACAGGAGCAAGCCGGGATCGACATCGTCTCCGACGGTGAGCAGTCGCGCCAGCACTTCGTCCACGGCTTCCTCAACGGCATCGAGGGCATCGACTTCAATCGGCGGGTGCGTATCGGGATCCGCAACAACCGATATGAAGCCGATGTCCCTGTCGTGACAGGCGCCGTGCGGCGAAGAGCCCCCGTCCATCTCGAAGACGTGCGCTGGGCGCGGGCACATACGCAGCACCCGTTGAAGTTCACCCTGCCTGGCCCGATGACGATCGTCGATACCCTGGCCGACGAGCACTACCACGATCGTGCGACGCTTGCCATGGAATTCGCCCGCATCCTCAACGCCGAAGCGCGCGAGCTCGCGGCGGCGGGCCTCGACGTCCTTCAGTTCGACGAGCCCGCGTTCAACGTCTACCTCGACGAGGTCAAGGCCTGGGGTATGGACGCGCTGGACGTCGCCGTCGAAGGACTGGCCTGCCGGACGGCGGTCCACATCTGTTACGGCTACGGCATCCCGGCCAACGTCGAGTGGAAAAAGACCCTCGGCTCGGAATGGCGCCAGTACGAGATGCTGTTTCCGTTGTTGGCGAGGAGCCGTGTCGATCAGGTGTCGGTCGAATGCGCTGGCTCGCGGGTGCCTGTTGAGCTACTGAAGCTATTACCAGGCAAAGACGTTCTCCTCGGCTGCATCGATGTCGCAACAGACCGCGTCGAATCGCCCGAGGAGGTTGCGAGCACGATCGAGTCGGCGCTGCCGTTCGTTTCAACCGAGCGACTGTATCCGTGCACCAATTGCGGCATGGTGCCGCTCTCGCGCGAGGTTGCGCGCCAGAAGCTTGTTGCGCTGGCCGTCGGGGCTCGCCTCGTCCGCGCTCGCCTGGGCAGCGCTGATCGGCACTAGTGGACTTCCAGTGCCCCCAGCCGGATTCGAACCGGCGATCTCAGCCTTGAAAGGGCTGCGTCCTGGGCCTCTAGACGATGGGGGCTTGTTTCTCAGTACTGTACCCGAGCAGGGCTGACTCAACTGCGTCCGTGTCGATGAGGTCATCGAGCACCGCGTCGGGTTTATGCGCCTCGAGCTCTTCACGGCTGTAATTGCCTGTCGCAACCGCGACCACGCGCGCTCCGCCGGCACGCGCGCAGGCGATGTCGCGTGGCGTATCGCCGATGACGACTACGCGTTCTGCGTCTAGTCCTGTTGCACGCCGAACGCGATCACGCGTGATGGGCACCAGACACGTTCGATCGGCGTGGTCCGAGCCGTACGCTCCGAGCTCGAAGGCGAAGTATTTGTCGAGCCCGGCACACGCGAGCTTCAGCCGCGCGACTGGCTCCAGGTTGCCGGTCAGCAAAGACTGACACACGTCCAGGTCGCGTAGCCGCTCGAGCGCTTCGACCACACCGGGCAGCACGCGCAGGTCAGCCGTCAACTTCTCGGGGTCGCCGCTCATCTCACGCAGGTACGAGACACCGAAAGCTTGGATCGCGTTCTGGGCCATCTCGTCGTCCAGCTCGAGCGCGGTGAGCATCTCGAGCGCGATCTGGTTATCCGTCTTGCCTGCGACGTCCGAGGGATAGATGAGCTCGCGTTCGATGCGGGCCGCTTCACGTATAGCGCGCACGAAGGCGGTGGTGGAGACTTTTCCGCCGCGTGATCGAATGAGGGTGCCGTCGATATCCCAGAGAACGAGGTGCATAGGCATCAATCAGGTGAGTTCAGAAAGCAAAAGAAAGAGCCCATTCATGAGGTTGAATGGGCTCTTTAGATAGTAGCGGGGAGTGGATTCGAACCACTGACCTTCGGGTTATGAGCCCGACGAGCTACCACTGCTCCACCCCGCGTCGGCTATGGGAGTATAGAAGATGGTGGGCTGATGTGGCGACCAAATGGCCCTGGCACCGGCCTATTTTCCCGGGGCTTGGTGACCCCAGTATCGTGGGCGCTGGAGCGTTTCACTACCGTGTTCGGCATGGGAACGGGTGGGACCACTCCGCTCTAGCCACCAGGACCATTAGGTCGCCACACAAGCGTCTCATCAGAGTGAGTCGAGCAGACACATACCCAGTACACATTCTTGGTATGTTCCCCCTCCCTGAGACAGGGAGGGGGCCAGGGGGTGGGTCGATTTGTTCTTGAGAGAACGTGGATCCAGCCGGTTTGATGAAGCGAAAGATCGAGGCGCGAGCCCTCGGCCATTAGTAACGCTCAGCTCCACACATTGCTGTGCTTCCACGTGCGTCCTATCAACCTGGTGATCTACCAGGGGCCTTACCCGGTTAACCCGGTGGGGAGTCTCATCTTCAGGCGAGCTTCGCACTTAGATGCTTTCAGCGCTTATCCCTGCCGGACGTCGGCTACGCGGCGCTGCGCCTGGCGGCACAACCGCTACACCGGAGGTCCGTCCATCCCGGTCCTCTCGTACTAGGGACGGCTCCTGTCAAACTCCCTA
>JAFAPL010000151.1 GCA_019247135.1 Chloroflexota bacterium
CGAGGCGTCGGCAAGCTTGATCGTCGGAGTGCCCTCGTCGTTGGCGATCGGCCCCGTCACGCACACCATCTTTCCATCCAGCCCGGCTGGCGCATGCGCCACCTGGACCGTAACGCCTGTTGGATCGGGATAGGGCTGGCCGATCTCGATCAGTGCCGCCGCGTTCGCGGCCGAGCGCGTCGCCACGACTGGTCCCTGCACAGTGCGCAACTCCCCAATATGCGAGCGCGCCTGATACCACCAGATCGCATCCCGGCAGGCTGGCGCCGTTGTCGGGGCAGGCAGTGGGAGTGGTGTGGCGGTCGGAACGCCCGCGATCATGCGCTGGACCGTTGCTTCCGCGACTCTACGAGTCGCGGTTGCCTGGGCGTCGGCGGTCGCGGCCTGGACCGCGTCCCCGCCCCTCAACGACCCACAGCCGATTGACGATCCGATGAGCAGGCCAGATACGACGAACAGTGCGCGCTTTCGAAACGCGTATGCTGGGTGCGTCAACAGCCTCAAAACCGTGTCAATCCGATCCGACGGCCGAGTATGGCACTCCGAAACCTGGTATGTCAGCGGCGGGCGAGCCAAGGGCTCGAGATATACAAAACGGCTCACCCGAACGAGTCGGATGAGCCGTTTAGGATCAGATGGAAAAAGGGAGCGCCCGCTACACAATCGCGAACGATTTTACCTCGCCACGCTGCGGAAGTCTGGAACGACCGCAGTGTCCCATCCGGCGTCTGGCGACGCCCAGCCTCGCGCAGCGCTCCCTTTGGTCCGCCGTTACAATAGCATTCAAAACGGTTCGAGTCAAGATAAACCGGCCTGGTACGCGCCCATTTCGAGGCACGTTGTTGTGATGCCGGTAAAGCGTCGCCGCAAAGCGCGCTTGTTCGCGACGCCGAGGGTGATCGGCTGCACAGTTTGTGAGTCGGCAAAGCTGCAGTTCGTCACGCCAAGCATGGAGCACTGCCGGACGGCATTGTGGCGCTGATTCGCGAGCCCGACTCGAACTCCCCGCCGCAGCTGCCCGCCCGGGCTTCGGTCAGTTCTGATCTGCCCACTTCGGATATCCCCAGGCCGGCCTCGAGCGCCCTTCCGCGCCGATCTGCTTCGCTGCTCTATCCGGTCGCGCTCACCCTGGTCGTGATCGCAAGCTACGTCCGCTTCTTGAATGCGGGCTTCGCCGGGACCGACTCACTGCCGCTGATCGAGACAAGTCGGGTCCTGAGCTGGTCCGACCTCCTGCAACAGCTGCGTCAGCCGGTCATGGCGGGAACGCTGTTCACGAGCGGCGAGCTGATCTACCGACCGGTGGTGTCGCTGACATTCGCCCTCGATTACCTCATCTGGGGCCTCGACGCGGTCGGCTACCACATCACCAACCTCATCTTTCACCTTGTCACGACACTGGCCGTCTTTGGCATTCTGCGCGGGCTCAGCCTCGCTGCCTGGTCGAGCTTCCTCGGTGCGGCGGTTTTTGCGCTGCACCCGATCGTGGCCGCGGCGGTGCCAGTGATCGCTCGGCGCGACAACCTGGTCTCGGCCGCGCCGTTCTGTCTCGCGCTGGTGTGCGTCATGCGTGCACAAGGTAGGGCTGCGCCGCTGTGGACCGCGGCAGCTGTCGTGTTGTTCGCGCTCGCGCTGCTCAGCAAGGAGATGGCGTTCGGCGCCGCGCCGCTTGTTCCACTGGTTGCCTTCGGCGCGGTGGCGACCAGAAGTGATTCCAGACGCGCGCTGGCGACGGGTGTGCGAGTCGCGCTCCTGTTTGGGCTGACGACGGTGGCGATCTTCGGGCTGCGCTTCGCCGTCCTGGGCGCGCTTGGCGGCTACTCCGGCACGGGGGCCATCAGCCAGCCGAACGGCGAGCTCTACCGGCACATTCTGGTCACATTCGCACGGTTTCTGTTCTGGCCGTTCCGCGACGTCTTTCCTGCAGGCAGCATCGGCTGGCTGGTCGCGCCCGCGGCGCTCCTGGCCCTCCTACTGGTAGCAAGCACACGTTTTCCCAAACGCATCGGCATACCAGTGGCGATCGGCTGCCTCTGGCTGGCCGAGTTCGCGCTCTTCTACGCCGCATTGAAGACGTTCACGGGGGCCTGGTACCTGTACTTCGCGCTGCCGGGCGCGGCGATGCTTGTTGCGGTTCTGCTCGAGTGGTCGGTCGGTGTGCTCGGGTCCGGTGTGCGCTCGCGGGCGGGCCTCCCCGCCGCGCTGTCACTCGGCGGCACATCGGTGTTCGCCGCCGCGGTGCTCGTGACCTCTCCGTTGATTCAGCCGTACGACGCCTGGCTCGTCGACGGCGCAGCCTCCGCGCGCTATCTGGGCGCAGTGCTGGAGTGCGCGCGCGCAGCGCCCGACGGCTCGGTGCTGACGTTCGCGCGTGTGCCCGACTATCTGGATTACGCCGACAACATGCAGACCGAACTGCTGACCCCGACGCTCGTGTTCGAGCACACGTTGACGTCATTCTTCCGACTGGCGCTGCCGGGTCGGCCGCTTCAGGTCGTGGTGGAGGGCTACAACCACATTCGGAGTCCGGACCACCTGGCGGTCAGCTGTGATCAGACGCCAAACGGGCGCGCCATCACGGCCAGCTCATGATCGGCAGGCGGGAGGACGTCGTCTGGCGCGCGCAGCCCCGATACTCGGTCGTCACTCCCGGGACGTGGTGCGCCTGCTTGCCCGCTCGGGCGCGTCGGCCAGTTCCAATTGCTCGTACAGTCGCCGCGCGATCTCACCGGCCCCCGCCTTGTCATCTGCCCCGAGCTCGCCGTCGATGACCATCTCGGTCAGCTGGTCCTTGATCGGCCTGATCCACGCGCCCGGGCCGCGATCGAACAACTCCATCAGCGCGATGCCGTCCAGCGGACTCGTCAGCCGCGCGATATCTTCCTG
>JAFAPL010000157.1 GCA_019247135.1 Chloroflexota bacterium
AACAAGATCGAGGCGCTGCCGTCGTCCCAGCGCGAGGAGATCATCAAGGACATTCACGACGTCCACGAGCATCGACCCGAGCTGGCCATGGTCGATTCGGCCAAGGGAATCACCAACTTCCATTCGCCCAGCGACGTGATCGTCGACGCGTCAATGCCCGCGATGATCCGCGCGGGCGGCAAAATGTACGGCGCTGACGGGCGGCAGAAGGACACCAAGGCCGTCAACCCCGAGTCCACCTTTTCCCGCATCTACCAAGAGGTCATCAACTTCTGTAAAACCAACGGTCAGTTCGACCCGACGACGATGGGCACTGTGCCGAACGTCGGACTGATGGCGCAGGAAGCCGAAGAGTACGGCTCGCACGACAAAACATTCGAGATTCCCGAGGACGGCGTCGCCAACATCGTCGACCTCGATACCGGCGAAGTACTGCTCACCCAGAACGTGGAAACCGGTGACATCTGGCGCATGCCCATCGTCCATGACGCAGCGATTCGCGACTGGGTCAAGCTCGCGGTCACCCGTGCGCGACTTTCCGGTATGCCGGTTTTGTTCTGGCTCGACCCGTATCGGCCGCACGAGAACGAGTTGATCACGAAAGTCAAGACCTATCTGGCCGATCACGACACCGACGGGCTCGACATTCAGATCATGTCCCAAGTGCGTTCCATGCGTTACACATTGGAGCGCCTAATCCGTGGGCTGGACACCATTGCCGCGACCGGCAACATTCTGCGCGACTATCTGACTGACCTCTTCCCGATCCTGGAGCTGGGCACCAGCGCGAAAATGCTGTCGATCGTGCCGCTGATGGCAGGCGGTGGCATGTACGAAACCGGGGCAGGCGGATCAGCGCCCAAGCACGTGCACCAACTGGTCGAGGAAAACCATCTGCGCTGGGATTCACTCGGCGAATTCCTCGCGCTGGGAGCCTGTTTCGAAGACGTGGGGATCAAAACCGGCAACCAGCGCGCGAAGATTCTGGCCGAGACGCTGGATGCCGCGATCGGCGAATTGCTGGAAAACGACAAGGGTCCGTCCCGCAGAACGGGTGAGCTGGACAACCGCGGCAGCCAGTTCTACCTGGCGATGTACTGGTCGCAGGAGCTGGCTGCGCAGAGCGACGACGACGAGTTACGTGAACACTTCGCCGCGCTGGCCGATGCGTTGAGCAAGGAGGAAGACGTCATCGTCGCCGAACTCGCCGAGGCGCAGGGCGAGCCGGTCGACATCGGCGGCTACTACGCTCCGGATCGCGAGAAGACCACTGCGGTGATGCGGCCGAGTAAGACCTTCAATGCTGCCCTGGCGGCTGCAGAATAGGCTGGGTGTGATTGCCCGGCTCCTCCTCATCGCGCCGTGCGCTCTGCATCGTCGCCGGGCTGGCTAGCTGGCCGGTGAGTCCAGCGCCCGCTGGATACTTAGAGGCGACCTGTACTCGTCGAGGAACTCGGTGATGACCTCGGTGACTCTCCCCGGTGCTTCGAACATCGGAACATGCCCGACGTTCTCGAGCTTGGTGACCTTGGTGTCGGACGGCAAGTGCGTGGTGAAATGCCGGCTATAACGGCCCTGGGGGAACACGCGGTCTTTTTCGCAGAACACCAGGTGCGTAGGCACCGCGGTCTGGGCGAGCTCGATCAGCCCGGGTAACAACAGCGCTTTGAGCATCAGCTGGAAATAGGCCGGGCAGTGCGCCGCGTCGTCCAGGCAGGCTCGAAGATCGCTCTCGCTGATCGCGTCGGGCCTGGCGCAGAGGGGCAGGGTGCCCAATCGCCGGCTGAGCGGCAACCGCAGGGCGCGCGGGCCGAAAACGCGGGCCAGCACCCAAAGCGGCATACCCGACATAAATTTGAGGATCGCCTCGTATTTCAGTGGACTCCATCGAGTCCAGCCGCCGGCCGCGGCGATCGCGGTGACGGTGCGGGCGCGGCCGCGGCTTTCCAGCTCGAACGCTACCCAGCCGCCCAGTGAGTTGCCGACAATGTGGGCGGTGTTCCAGCCGAGCTCATCCATTTGCCGCTCGACGTAGTCGGCCAGGACCGCAGAACTCAGAAACCAGGTTCCGGAGTACGGACCGCCGTTGTGGCCCGCCATCGTGGGCGCGAACACCTCGTATCGGCCCGTCTCGGCCAACTGCTCGGCCACCGTCTGCCACGCCACCTGCGACAACAGGAAAGGGTGGAGGAGAACAACCGGCTCACGAGCCGGGTACGTCGCCGCACCGGCGGCCGCGCCGCCCAGGTGAATCGGCTCACGAGTCGTCATTCGAGGCGACGGCGACTGAGCGGAGCTCGGGTGTAAAGAGCCGAGTGATCGCATAAGGCCGACAGTAAAGGCGATACCGCCGGTACCGCAAGCTTGCTGGTAGGCGGGTGAGAACACCGTGACAAGATCGGACGATCATGACCACCGTCACCGGAAGCCGCCGGGTGTTCTCCGGCGTGCAGCCCACCTCCGACTCGCTGCACCTGGGTAATGCGCTGGGAGCGGTGACCCGCTGGGTGCGGCTGCAGGACCACCACGACACGTTTTTCTGCATCGTCGACCTGCACGCCATCACGGTCTCACAGGATCCGCAAGTGTTGCGCCGACGCACGCTGCTCACCGCGGCGCAGTATCTGGCGTTGGGTATCGATCCTGTGCGCAGCACCGTGTTCGTGCAGAGTCATGTGCCTGCCCACACCCAGCTGGCATGGGTCTTGGGCTGCTTCACCGGTTTTGGCCAGGCGTCGCGAATGACGCAGTTCAAAG
>JAFAPL010000159.1 GCA_019247135.1 Chloroflexota bacterium
TGGCGATCGGCATCGCGTGATCTGGAACGCCGCCGCTGAGACCATGCCGCGCGAGCAGCTCCGCATGGTGCAGCTGGAGCGGCTGCGATGGACCGTCGACCGCCTCATACGGCACGTCGCGCCGATGCGTTCGCGATTTCTGGCCGCTGGCATCGCCAACGCACGCGACATCACGTCTCTGGACGACCTGGCGCGCCTGCCGTTCAGCACCAAGGCCGATCTGCGCGAGCATTACCCGTTCGGCCTGTTCGCTGCTCCGCGCTCGGAAGTCGTGCGCGTCCACGCATCGAGTGGCACCCGCGGCAAGCCCACAGTCGTCGGCTACACCCGCAACGACCTCGAAGTTTGGGCTGAGGTCGTGGCGCGCACGCTTGCCCTGGCCGGCGTCCGACCGGGCATGGTCTTCCACAACGCGACGGGCTACGGGCTGTTTACGGGTGGCCTGGGCTTTCACATGGGCGCCGAGCGAATGGGCTGCACCGTGGTGCCCGTCGGAGGTGGTTTCTCTCAGCGCCAGGTCATGCTGTTGCAAGATCTTGGCGGGCAGGTGCTCAAAAGCACTCCGTCGTATGCGCTGAATATCGCCGCGACGATGGAGGAAATGGGCGTCGATCCGGCCTCGCTTGCGCTGGAGATTGGGCTGTTCGGAGCGGAGCCATGGACGGCGGAGATGCGGCCGCAGCTCGAACGACGGCTCGGCCTGGCTGCCATGAACGACTACGGGCTGTCGGAGATCATTGGCCCGGGTGTGTCCGGCGAGTGCATCGAGGCGCGCGACGGCCTCCACATCCACGAGGACCACTTTCTGCCCGAGGTGATCGACCCCGTTTCGCTTGCGCCATTGCCGCCGGGCCGCGAAGGCGAGCTCGTGTTCACCACGCTCACCAAGGAGGCCTTGCCGCTCGTGCGCTACCGCACGGGCGACCTGTCCTGGTTGATCGACGGGGCGTGCGTGTGCGGTCGCACGCTCGTCCGCATGGGCCCGGTCCGCGGTCGGCTCGACGACATGCTGATCATTCGCGGCGTCAATCTGTTTCCGTCGGAGGTAGAGCGGGTCCTGCTCAGCGTGGAAGGCATGAGTCCCCACTATCAGATCGTTGTGGATCGGCCGTCGGAGCTGGACGAGCTCACGGTGCTGTGTGAGCCGGCTGGCTTCGGTAGTGATACCGGTGCGCTTGCCCGCGCCGCCGCGGACGCGCTGCATCAATCGACGGGGTTGCATGTGCGAGTCGAGATGCTCGCACCAGGGCAGGTGCCGCGCAGCGAAGGCAAAGCGGTCCGAGTCGTCGACCGCCGCGCGCACCAGGGACAAAGCGTCACGTAGAGCGTCACGAGTACGCTTTGCCTCGTAATGCCCTATCGGCTGGCTGTGTTGCCCGGCGACGGAATCGGCGCCGAAGTCATCGCCGAGGCAGTCAAGATCCTGCATACCCTCGAGGCCGCCTCGGATGCGCGCTTCGTCCTGAGCGAGGACAAGGTCGGCGGCGCCGCGATCGACGCATTCGGCACAGCCATTCGCGCCCAGACCATCAGCCTGGCCAAACGCAGCGACGCCGTGTTGTTCGGCGCCGTCGGCGGTCCGAAGTGGGATGATCCGAAGGCGCCGGTCCGTCCTGAGCAGGCCATCCTCGGCCTCCGCGCCGCCCTGGGAACGTTCGCCAACCTGCGTCCGGCGCGCATGCAACCTGCGCTCGTCCACCTGTCGCCCCTGAAACCCGAGATCGTCCAGGGCGCCGACGTGCTGTTCATCCGCGAGCTGGTGGCGGGGACCTATTTCGCGCGCCCGAAAAAATACTGGCAAGACCAGCGGGGCATGTGGCGGGCAGTCGACACGACGGCGTACACCGAAGCGCAGGTCGAGCGCACGGTCCGCATGGCCTTCAACCTCGCGCGCGGCCGACGCAAGCGCGTCCACGTCGCCGACAAGCAGAACGTCATGGCCACTTCCCGTCTCTGGCGCGACGTCGCGACACGCGTCGCGGGCGAGTATCCGGACATCGAGTTCCAGGCGATCCTGACCGACGCGCTCGCTATGCACCTGCTGTACAGGCCTTCCCAATTCGACGTTGTGGTCACGGACAACCTGTTCGGCGACCTGATCACCGACGAGGCAGCTGTTCTAGCGGGCTCGATGGGCTTGATGCCGAGTGCGTCACTGGGCGAGGCGCGCAATCGGCATGGCGGATACCGCGGGCTGTACGAACCGATCCACGGGACGGCGCCGGATATCGCGGGTCGCGGCGTGGCGAATCCGATCGCGGCGATTCAGAGCCTCGCGCTGCTGTTGCGGTACTCGCTCGGAATGGATCGCGAGGCGCAGGCCATCGAGCGCGCGGTCGACGACGCGATCGAGCTCGGGTTACGCACACCTGACATCGCGCGGTCGGGCGAGAAGACCGCGGCGACCTCGCAGGTGGGCGACGCGATTGCCGAGGCCGTCGCGCGCGAGCTGCGCCGCTAGTCTGCTTGCACGGCGCACGATTCAGCACCACGTTTTTGCGACAGCCAGCATCACTTGCGGGCTGGCGCTGTTACGCCCAGTTTGCGTTGCCCGAGCTATGCGCGCCGAAGGACGAAGAGTCCGTTGTTGATGTCGCCGACGAGCAGCAAATCACCCGAGAACGCCACATTCCAGACCATCGGCGCCTGCGGCGGCACCCATGCCGCGATCTCGCTCGGGTGGGATGCATCCGAAACATCGACCAGCCGTACGCCGTCCGCGTACCACGCCAGATAGGCACGGTTCTGGTCGCGATCGTCGGTCAGCGGATTGTGGATCGTGTACGCGTATTGCTCGCCCGGCGTGCCCGCGGCGCTATCAGCCGTGTCGAAGCTTCCGACCTGCACCGGGTTGGCCGGATCCTGGATGTCCACCAGCCGGAGGCGACCCCAGGGCGGCCCGAACGTCTCGTCACCAACCAGCATCAACATGCCGTTGTGGGCGAGCGAGATCGAGTGGGTGTTTCCTTCAGCGGACTCGGGCTCCGCAAACCGTCCCACCCAGCGCGGAGCGGCGGGTTCTGAAACGTCCAGGATGATCACGCCGAGGTCCCAATACGACAGGTACGCAGTCGTGCCGTCAGCGCTGAGCGCAACGCTGTGCAGAAATGCCTGCGGTACGGATCCGCGGCACGCGGGCGCGCACTGCTGGCCCGTCCCGACAGGCAATCCAGCGTCTCGACGAGCACCCCAGTCACTGATCTCGGTCGGCTGGCGGGGATCGGTGACGTCGACAACGCGCAGATCGCCCCGGCCGCCGCTCACTTCGGAGTTGGGAACGGCCAGGTAGGCGTACCAGCGGCCGTTGCGCTCGCCGACGGTGAACTCGTGCACACCCCGCGAGCCGCGGCCCGTATCGAAGAACCCGAGCTCGGTCGGGTTCTTCGGATCAGAAACGTCCCAGATGGCGAGACCGGCCACGGCCCCGCCATTCGCCTGACATCGCTGAATGCCAGCGAACAACACGTTGCCAGTGAAGTCCGATGTGAGGAAGTGCACTGCGGCCAGGTGCTCGGCCGTCGTGCCGGAGTACTGTGCCGCAATCGCCA
>JAFAPL010000197.1 GCA_019247135.1 Chloroflexota bacterium
GCATCTACAAGCTCGAAGACGCGGTGAGCCTCCTGCTCCAGTGATGTTGCGGTCTGCTCAGACATCCCTTCCTCCTTCCGATAGGCTACCCCTACGCTACTCGCGGCCGTGTCCCGCTGCAACGCGCAGCTGCCGCTTTGATCGAGATGGGTTATCCATTTGAGTCAGGTAGTCTTGGGCGGTGCCGACGGCCGGCCGAGACTATCCGGGCTCGTACGCGGAGCTGTTGGCCTGGTTCCCCGACGAGTCCGCTTGCTTGGACTACCTCGAGTGGTTGCGGTGGCCGCACGGGGTGCGTTGTCCTCGGTGTGTCGGGCGGGACGGCTGGCGGCTGGGGGCCGGCCGCTGGGAGTGCGCCGTGTGCGGGCACCAGGCGTCGGTGACCGCGGGAACGATCTTCCATCGGACCCGAACGCCGCTGCGTCTGTGGTTCGCGGCCGCGTGGCGGATGACCAGCCAGAAGCACGGGGTCTCAGCGTTGGGAGTCGAGCGGTCGCTCGGGTTGGGGTCCTATCAGACCGCGTGGGCGATGCTGCATCGCTATCGCGCAGCGATGGTTCGTCCCCGCCGCGAGCGCCTGGCGGGCCATGTCGAGATCGACGAGGGGTACGTGGGCGGGGTGGAGAGCAGCGGTCAGGGACGCAAGACCGAGAGCAAGGCGATCGTCGCGATCGCCGTTGAAATCAAGCATCCCAAGGGATTTGGGCGGATCCGGCTCAAGCACGTCCCGGACGTCACCGCCGAGAGCCTGCTGCCGTTCATCGATGAGGCGGTCGAGCCCGGCGCGACCGTCCACACCGACGGATGGCAGGCGTACTGGAAGCTGCCCGAGCGCGGCTTCGAGCACGAACGCACCGCGATGCGCCAGCAGAACGATCCCGCCCACGTGGTCATGCCGGGCGTGCACCGCGTCGCGAGCCTCCTCCAGCGCTGGCTGTTGGGCACCCACCAGGGCCGCGTCAGCCACGAGCACCTCGACGCCTACCTCAACGAGTTCACGTTCCGCTTCAACCGGCGCGGCTCACGACGCCGCGGCCTGCTTCTACCGCTTGCTCGAGCAGGCCGTCGCAGCTGACCCGATCACATACCGCAGCCTCATAGTCAACCCGAGCCCCACCGGCCGGCGATCTCCGCTCCCACCCAAGCCCGGTCGCGTCGCCAGCGTCCCGGCCGTCCACCGACCGTGGCGGCAAAACGCCGCAACCACACGGTTCCCTGACTCAAATGGATAACCCATTGATCGAGAAGGAGCAGTCCCATCGCTGGAGTGGTCCACAGGGGAACCGCCGCTTCTGGTGTTAGCCCGGTCCAGCAGCTTTCCGGTCCGCGGTTGGCTGCTGTTTCGTTTCGTGCGAGGGGGCGGCCGCGTCCCGCGGCGGCGTCGGTTGACCCGCCCACGAGTTGGATCAGGGCTTCCGCGGGGGTAGGTTGACGCGGTGCCTCAGACGGGGCGGGAGCCCGCGCGCATTTTCCGCCGCGCAAGGGAGCAGAGCACGGCGACGTTGGGTGAAAGATGGTGGGCGGGAACGCCAGCGACAACATGGAAACACCGACGCTCCCGCCGGCGGTGAATGCTCCACCGGCAAAGCCGGGGACAGTTCCGCATCCACCGCGATGGACAGGCAGGGCCAGCAAGTGACTTCTGCAAAGCCTGCCGGCTTTCACGCAAGGAGGTCTAAGCGTGTGTCTGCCCGATCCCCCCGCGCGAGCGCACATCCGTTGCGGTGCGCGCAGGGAAATCTGTTACATCTGCAGCGAGCGGTAGGTTGGGTCCTCACCGTGTTTCGGCACGGCCTGCAGATAGGCCTCGACGATGCCGAGCACCGACGCTTTCACGTCGCCTGGTGCCAGCGTCTCGACGCTGCTGCTGGCCGTGCTCTGGTGCATCAGCTCCACAGCGTGCTGATCGCCGACGAGGCTGATTACCAGCTGCCGATCAGAGGCCAAAGCCACTGAAACCCTCCGGCGCCTTTCTGGCGGCTTCGAGGTCGGCCACGCGGGCGGCAGCGTTCATCTCGGCCCGCTGCGTCTGCTCCTCGGCCTGCTGCTGCCGGAAGGCGACGTACGCCTCGTGGCGCGGCATGAAGTGGCGGTTGATCCGGTCGACGGGGCTGATCTCGTCCTGGTCCTTGCCGTCCGGGTCAAGCACCCAACCCGAGCGCTGATGCTCCCAGGCGTTCGCGTTCACGACGTCCCACAGCTGCTCTTCAGGCACGGAGCTGAGCGGCTTGCGCTGCACCTCAATGTCCTGCCGTTGCAGTCCATGAAAGTGCGGCACTTGGGGTTGCAGCAGCCGCCCGATCGCGACGAGCAGCTGGTGGTCGGCGAGCTTCAGCTCTTCCGCCCGAGTAGTCAGCTCGTAGCTGTAAAGGCGGGGATAGACCGACACGTCATCGTGGGTCGACCACTCGCCGACAGTCTCTGGTTTCAACGCAATCGCGCTCACTGAACATTCCTTCTGTCGATTCCCATCCGTTGCAGCAGGGCAAGACCCGCCCGCTCCATCAAATGCTTCCTGTACCGCGTGCTCGTCTCGTTGTTCGAGGCGACCGCAGGCAGATGCACACGGCTTGGCACTTGCGGATCGCCGGCACCGAGCGCCTCCCGCAGGCTGCCTTCACGCAGATGCGCGGGCAGATCGGAGCGCGGGATGCCCAGACGGTCAGCGTGGCGCTGGATCACCTTCTTGGACTGTTCGCTGCCGTCGTAGCGGGCGATCAGCTGCTCCAGCTCGTCACGGGTGACGTGCTCATCGGCGTGGTCGGGCGCGTCATGGGCGGACATGCCGACCGCGTCATAGCCATGGTCGCCGACCTGGTGGGTGCGGGCACGCTGCCCACGCTCCAGCTGCGGCTCAGACGACGCGGCAACGGCCTCGCTGAACTTGCGCCGGCCCAGCACACGCTCAAGCAGCGGTGCGCCGCCCTCCTCGGGGCAGGGACCGAAACCAAGCTCCTGCCGGTAGGCATCCAGCTCATCCTCGAACTTCTCAGCCTCGCGCAGCGCTGCCAGGCCCTCGTTAACAAGTCGCTCACCCTCTTCGGCGCTGTCGGCGCCACCGGCGCCCTCCAGCAGCTTGACAGCATGCTCGACGTTCGGGCGACGCTCGA
>JAFAPL010000943.1 GCA_019247135.1 Chloroflexota bacterium
GAAACATCGGCAGACGGAATGGCTGATGCAGTCGATCGCGCGTGGCCTCGGCGAGGAGGTCGGCGCGGCCGCTCGCCAAGGCGGCAACCAGAAGACTCGACCGCGCGACGTTGAACAGTGCGTCCTCGCGCGCGACTGTCGCGGGCAGGAGGGCACGCGCGTGCACCGTCGTGACAGAGATCTCCGGAATGAAAAGGGCAGCCCGCAACTCCAGGGCAAGCGGCACATTCGAGTACAGCACCTCGCCGCGCTCCGTACGCACGGCGGCGCAGACTCCGCCCGACAGGCAGGGCGTGACGTTGTCGGGGTGGCCCTCCAGCTCCGTCGCAATACGAAGACAGTCGCTCGGGCTGAGCGGGGCACCCAGACAGTGGTTGGCGAGGAGAACCCCGCATACGATCGCGGCGGCGCTGCTGCCGAGGCCGCGGCTGAACGGGATGCGGTTGGTGCAGCGCAGCTTGAACCCGGGATAGGCCGAGCCGAGCTCATCGAAGACACGCGCCGCGGCGCGCAGGATCAGGTTGTCCGGGTCAGGCCTGCAAGCGCCAGGGACAGCTTCAACTTCATTCCACAGGTCCAGAGCCAGACCGAGGCAGTCGAAGCCAGGGCCAAGGTTCGCGCTCGTCGCGGGCGCCCGCACACGGATCGGAGCTGCGATCAATGCGGGGTGAATGACGTGGACCAGGACATTTGCTGGTCGTCCGCCTGCGCGAACACCTGGACCTGGACGGGGTAATTGGGGGTCGCGCCGCCGATGTTGAAGCTGATCGTCGCCGCGCCGTTCCCATCTGTCGAGACAGTGCCTGTCGCAGGCCAGCGCTCGTCCGTTGTGCGGTAGTGGACCAGGCTGTAGACAGGCATGTTGGCGGCGGGATGCCCATCTTGACGCAACTTGACGACGACGTTCTCAACCGTGTTCAGGCCCGGCGTTGGATTGGAGACGTTGATGCTCGAGCCTGCGAAACGATCAGCGACGCCGGGCCGCAAGGTAGGTGTTGGCGCGGCGGTCGGTACGGCCGTCGCGGCGGGCGCGACGATCGGCCGAGTCGCATTCACCGGGACCACGTTCGAGAGGACGTTCAGCATCGACAGGTTGATCGAGATCCTGGGAATCAACAGCGCGCCGACCACGACGGCGAGACCAACCACCGTCAACACGACGAGCACGTCTCCCAGACCGGCGTAGCGCGGCTGTACGACGTGCCGTGGACGGCGACGGCGCGTCACCCGAGTCGTCGCCTTTGCGCCAGTGCGTACAGGCGTCGGGGGGCCAGGCGAGAACACCTGCGAGGTACGCAACCGATCGTATTCGGCGCGACGGTATGGATTGCCGAGCACTTCGTAGGCGACGTTCAGCTGGCGCAGCAGGCTCGGGTCACCGCCATTCCTGCTGAGCCGCGCAGCTCGGCGGCGATACGTGGTCTGGATCTCGCCGTCGCTGACGGATGGGTCCAGGCCAAGAACGGCATACAGGCCCGGGTCGGCCGGCAGGCGGGGACCGGGGGCGAGCTCCAGTGCTCGAGTCGCTTCATCGTCGGGGGTGGCGAGCGCCGTCGTGTCAGCCTCTGCCGCCAGGCTGCCGTTCGGAACCGGTTCAGCTCCGGAGTCGCCGGGCGGGAGGCGCGACACGGCGTTCATGGTACAGCCTCGACCTTGCCGCTCCCCGGAGCCGCAAAGCCGCGTTCGGCGAGCAGCTCGAGCGCGACGCGAGCGTCGTTCCATGGCACCCGCTGGTTCTTCACGACCATGCGTTGCTCGTGGCCTTTGCCAGCCAGAAGGACGGCATCACCGGGCTCGGCACGGTCCAGTAGCTGGGCGATGGCGACGCGGCGATCAAGCTCGATATTGAACTGCGCGCCATTGCCCGCGCCCGCCGCGATCTCGGCAGCGATGTCAGCCGGGTTCTCATCGCCAGGATCGTCCGAGCTGATCACGAAGAAATCGGCCTTGCGGGCTGCCAGCTCGCCCATCACCGGACGGTTGGCGAAATCGCGGCCACCGGCCAGGCCGAAGACGAGCATCACGCGCCGGACTCCGAGCTCGCGGATCGTATCGATCGCCTTTTCGAGAGCCTGCGGCGTGTGCGCGAAATCCACGATGACGGAAAAGGGCTGGCCGGCTCGTACCAGGTTCATGCGCCCGGGTACGGGGGCCTGCTGGTGTGCGGCTGCCTGCAGGTCCTGCGGCCCGGCGCCGAAGAACGTCGCGGCCGTGTAGGCGGCGAGCCAGTTGGACACGTTGAATCGGCCGACAAGCCGCGTCTCCACTTCGACGTTATCTGGCTGCAAGACGAACCGCGTCCCTTGCGGCGATAAGCGGACGTTCGCGGCAGTCACGTCGGCGCGTGCGGCCAGACCGTAGGTCCGCACCAGCGCGCGTGTGGCGGCGCGCATCACGGCGCTATTCGGGTCGTCGGCGTTGAGTACGGCCAGGCCGTCTGGCGGAAGTCGCTCGAAGAGGCGTGCTTTGGCCGCCGCGTACGCCTCGAACGTGCCGTGGAAGTTCAGGTGCTCTGGGCTCAGGTTCGTGAACACGCCCACGCGGAACTCGGTGCCGCGGACGCGGTCGAGCGCGAGCGCGTGCGAGCTCGTCTCCACAATGGCCACCGCGACACCGGCCGAACGCATCTCGGCAAGCGTTCGCTGAATCACAGGCGCTTCGGGCGTCGTATGGTCGACCGCGTTCGGGCGCACGTCGGCGCCGATCCTGGTATTCACCGTGGTGAGCCAGCCAGTGCGCAGGCCGTGCGCTTCGAGAATGGCGCTCAGCAAGTGGGTAGTCGAGGTCTTGCCGTCCGTGCCGGTGATCCCGACAACCGGCAAGCCCTTCGAAGGGTGGCCGTAGAACGCGGCGGAGAGATCGGCGAGCGCTTCGCGCGCGTTCTGTACGCGGATCACGGGCACGGTCGTGTCCACGACAGCTTCCGTGGCGACTGCGGCGGCCTGGCGGCGCAGCGCGTCAGGCACGAATTCGAGACCGTTGCGTTGCAGCCCTGGGACGGCGACGAACAGATCGCCCGGCTCGACGACGCGCGAGTCCTGCGTCACGCCAGTGATGAGTGTGTGAGCATCTCCACGCGCCAGTACGGCGCCCGGTAGCTCGGCAATCAGCGCGGCGAGCGAGATAGCGCTCGGTGACCAGGGCATCTTCTTACAATTTACGCGCGATGCTCGAGACCAGCCCGTCGCCGCACGGCGTCCCAATCGAGGAACAACTGGCGCGCCTGCCGGACCAACCGGGCGTCTACAAGTTTTACGACGCGAAGGGCAACCTGCTGTACGTCGGCAAGGCCAAATCGCTCCGCAACCGTGTGCGCTCGTACTTCCTCAAGACTGCCACGCTCGAGCCACACAAACGCCAGATGGTGACGGAGATCGCCGACATTCAGTACCTCCTCGCCGAGACACCCACGCAAGCCCTGCACTTCGAAGCGGATCTCGTGCGTAGCGAGCGACCCCGCTACAACGTCAAGCTTCGGGATGACAAGCACTACCCGTATATTCGCATCAACATCCAGGATGCGTGGCCAAAGACGATGGTGGCGCGGCGCATGCAGCGCGATGGCGCGCGCTATTTCGGGCCGTTTACGGATGCGACATCGGTACGGCAAACACTGGACACCATCAACCGGCTGTTTCCACACATCTTGTGCAACCGGGTGATTACAGGCAACGATCCGCGCGCGTGTCTTTACTACCACATTAAACGCTGTCCCGCGCCGTGTATCGGTGCAATCAATAACGAGGATTATCGGCAGATCGTCGACCAGATGATCTCTTTTCTCGACGGTAAGTCGGACGGCGTTCTCAAAGACATGCGCCAGGACATGGAGCAAGCGGCGGAAGCGCTCGAGTTCGAGCGCGCAGCCGACCTCCGCGATCGCATCCGTGCGGCCGAACGCGTGGTTACCCAGCAGCAGATCGTCTACTCGTCGATGGCCGACCAGGACGTGGTCGGCGTCTACTCACAGGGTCTCTACTCGTGCGTCCAGGTGTTTCTCATCCGGGGTGGCCGGTTGGTCGGACGCGAGCATTTCGTTCTCGAAGCCCAGGGCGAAGAGACCGCCGGCGAGATCCTGTGGTCGTTCTTGATCCAGTACTACAGCCAGTCTTCGGACATCCCGACCGAGGTGGTGCTGCCGGCGGAGGTGGACGATCCCGACGCGATGCGGGTATGGCTGACGGATCGGCGAGCGGAGAATGGAGCGAGCTCACGTAAGCGAGTAAGAATCAGCGCACCGAAACTCGGCGAGAACCGCAAGCTGATCGAGCTGGCCACCGAGAACGCGAAAGAAGTCCTCGAAAAGCTGCAGCAGCAATGGCTCGCCGACGAAGCACGCACGACCGGGGCGGTCGTCGAGCTGCAGGAGCTTCTGGACCTGCCACAGTTGCCGCATCGAATCGAGTGTTACGACGTCTCGCACGTTCAGGGCACCAATCAGGTCGCGAGCATGGTGGTGTTCGAGAACGGGCAGCCGCGACGGTCCGCATACCGCCGTTTCAAGATCAAGCACGACTACGGCAACAACGACACGCTCAGCATGCAAGAGGTCATCGGCCGGCGCTTTCGTCGCGCCTTGACAGGCCAATTGCGACGCGCGGGCGAGCAGGACTCCTGGGAGAACGGCGGCGATTCAGCCGACGACGGGTCCGTCGAGCCCGAGGGCGGGTGGGCAGAAATGCCTGACCTGGTGATCATCGACGGCGGAAAGGGTCAGCTGAACGCCGCGCTCGAGATCCTCGACACGATGGAGGTGACCGAGCTGCCGGTGGTCGGCCTGGCCAAGGAAAACGAGGAAGTCTTCGTGCGCGACCGTGCAACGGGGCGAGCCGCGGCCGCGCCTGTCATCCTGCCGCGCACCTCACAGGCGATGTTTCTCGTCCAGCGGATACGCGATGAGGCGCATCGCTTCGCGATCACCTACCACCGCGCGGTGCGCGGGCGAACTGGACTGCGCTCCGCCCTGGACGAGGTGGAGGGCATCGGCCCGAAGCGCAAACGCGAGCTGCTGCGACGCTTCGGTTCGGTACGCGGCATCCGCGCCGCCACACTCGAGGAGCTCGCCGCCGTGCCAGGTATGACCCTCAAGCAGGCACGCGTGGTGAAGTCGAGCCTGTAGTTCTTTGGGCAGCCGACGCTCACGGGGTACGCTTAGGGCGCGTATATGGTGGTGCTGCTGCACGGAGCTCTGGGCGGATGGGACGAACTTGTCATAGCGGTCGTCGCGTTCGCGGTCTTGTGGGTTGCGGTGAAAATCGCGGGCCGCAAGTCGGCTGGCGACACCGACATAGACGAGGATGAGACCGAGCCTGCTGAACCGGCCGAGGTCGCGAAACCACCGGCGAGTCACGTTGGCTAGCGCGCGACTCAATGCGGTCGTTCGCCTGGGAGTCGCGGGCTGCATGGCAGCGGTGCTGCTGCTGGGCGGCTGCCAGATTCTGAATCGGTCGAACGCAGGCGACAACCTGCAGGGCCACATCGCCTGGCCAAAGGACGGCGATTTGTGGACCTACGATCTGGCCACCAAACAGTCGCAGCGGATCACGAATCTCCCCTCAGGCGCGGCCGTAACCGGAGCGAGCTGGTCGCCGGACGGGGCGCGGGTCGTGTACGCGCAGTTCTGGCGCCGACCCAACGAGCGACAGAGCGGAGCCGACCTTTTCGTCGCGAACGCGGACGGATCCAATCCACAAGTCTTCGCCGAGCGTGACGCGCCCAATACGGTGCTCGAGGCGCCCGAATGGTCGACCAGCGGCCGAGTGACGTATACGGTGCGGCGCGTCAGCAACGCACGCGAGTCGACATCGATCGTTCGCCAGCAGGAAGGCGGCCAACCCGAGGTGCTGGTGGACAACGGGCTTAGCCCGGGCATGGCACCCGACGAGTCGAGCCTGGTTTACGTCCGCACAACGCAGAACGGTCAGCAGCTGATGAAGAAGACCATCGGTCAAGAAGGGGACGGCTGTGCGCTGCTGTCCGACCAGGTGTTTCAGTACATCAGCCTGCCTCGCATCGCGCCGGACTCCACCCGCGTGGCGTTCGGCGGGAGCGGCGAGCCGAACATGGATAAGCAGAGCGGCTGTGGCGGCGACCCACACTCCAGGCCGAGCGCGGCATCCGAGTTCGGTTCGCCCGTGCTTGCGCTGGCCGCGCTCATCGGGCCCGACGTGGCCGAAGCGCACGGCCTGCCTGCCGACATCTGGTCGATGAACCTGGATGGCAGCAACATGCAGCGCATCGCCGACATCAAGGACGACGATCCGTCGGTCGCGTGGTCGCCGGACGGGTCGCGGCTCGCGATCTTTGGGGTTGCCGCGCTGTATGTCAGTGATCTCAAAGGTGGCTCACCGGCCAAGCTCGTCGATCAAGGCGGGTACGGCGGCCTCGACTGGACCACACGTTAGGGCATGATTCCCGAGACTCTCGCGAGGTCTTCGTTGGCCTGGCGGGCTGGCGCAGCGACTGCCGTGTTGTTCAACTTGCAAGTTGATTACCTGGGCTGGTCGAGCGACAGCCCGCACAGGATCGGGACTAGCCGACCGAGGGCCACACGCTCTGCCGCCACGCGTCGTCCACCTGCGCAGCCAGCTCAGCCCATGTCCCGTCGTTGCGAACGACGGCCGTCGCGTGCTGAAGCTTTTCCGCGATCGGACGCTGGGCCGCGAC
>JAFAPL010000014.1 GCA_019247135.1 Chloroflexota bacterium
AAGAGGGCGGCGTAGGCCACATCCCAGGCGGTGCCCATCTTGCGACCCAACGGTACGCGGCGGTTCCGCGCCTCGATGACTTCCTCGCGCGTGCCGGCCAGTCGGCCGATGCGCGCCTCGACCGCCATCGGCGTATTCATGAGCCCCGGCAGAATCGCATTCACGCGGATCCCGTACTGAGCATTCGCGGCGGCGATGTTTTCCGTCATCGCGATCAGCGCCGCTTTCATCGTCTTGTAGCCCAGCAGTGGATAGTTCTGGCGCGCCGCCAGGGACGAGATGTTCACGATCGAACCGGCGCCCTGTTGACGCATGACGGGTAGCGCGTGTTTCGACGCCAGCCAGGCCGTTTTGACGTTGATCGCGAAGCTGCGGTCGAACGCCGCTTCTTCGATCTGATCCGCCGGAGCATCGCCCACCATGATGCTGGCGCCGACGTTGTTGTGCAGGATGTCGATGCGGCCGAACTGCTCGACTAGGCTGGCGATCGCCCGCTGCATGTCGGATTCGTTCGTTGCGTCGGCCTCGACGGCAACCGCCTCAGCGTGCTCCGCGGCGATCATCTGCACCGTGTCTTCGGCAGATGCGCGCGAGCGATCCAGAACGGCCACACGCGCGCCTTCGCGGGCCAGAAGAATGGCTGTCGCGCGGCCGTTGCCGATCGTTTCGCCTGGTGTCTGGCCGCCGCCAACGATGAGCGCCACCTTGCCTGCTACCCGACCCGTCATGGCGCTCCATGCTACTGGTAGCCTGTGGCGTTGCTCCTCTTCGCGAGGGTATCCGCGAGCGCGGCGTGAGCGGGACGATCTCGTGGCAGCGCAACCTGTACGCGCTCACCGCGGCGAGCTTTTTGATGTTCACGGCCTTCGGGTTCGTGTTCCCGTTCTTGCCGTTGTTCATCGGGACGCTCGGCGTCGGCGACGTCGGCCAGGTCGAAGTCTGGGCCGGTGTTAGTAGCTTCGGTCAGGCCTTGATCCTCTCTCTGTGCTCGCCCATCTGGGGCGCGTACGCCGACCGCCATGGACGACGCCTCATGGTCCTGCGGGCCGCGTTCGGTGGGGGCGTCGTCATCGGTCTGATGGGACTGACCACCAACATCTGGGAGTTCCTCGGCTTACGTCTGTTGCAAGGAGCGTTCACCGGCGTCGTCGCCGCCGTCACGGCACTCGCGACGTCATTCGTCCCGCGCGAGCGAATCGGCTACGCACTCGGCATTCTTCAGATGACCACGTTCGCCGGGAACGCGGTGGGGCCTCTCCTGGGCGGGTTGGTGGCCGACCGCTTCGGGTTTCGGGCAGGCTTCGGTGTGACGGCCATCCTGTTTTTGTCGGCGGGCGTGCTGACGCTGGCGTTCGTCAAAGAGAATTTCGTACCGCCGCAAGACGCACGGGCGAGCGCCGGGCTGCGCGGCATGTTGAGAGATATCCGCGCACGCGGTGCGGATCGGCAGCTGCTGGCGATGATGCTGGTGTTGTTCTCCGCCCAGTTTGGCGTGAATGTCGTTCAGCCGATGCTGCCGTTGTTCGTCCAGTACCTCGACCCGACGCAGACCGCCGCGACCGCCACCGGAGCTATCTTCACGGTCGCGGGCGTCGTCGCTTCGATCAGCGCCGTCGTGTGGGGGCGTGTCGGCGACAAGTTTGGCTACCGCAGACTTCTCATCGGCATGGCACTCGGCGCGGCACTCGTCTACATCCCCCAAGCGCTCGTGACGAGTGTCCTCCAGCTCATCATCTTGCGGGGTGTGCTCGGCATTTTCGATGGTGGCCTGTTGCCGTCGGCGAACGCGTTCATTGCGTCATCCACCAGTCGGAAAGGCGACAGCAGCTCCCACGGGACGACGTACGGCCTGGTGAATCTTGCGAATGGGATGGGGTTCGCGCTGGGCCCGCTCTCGGGTGGGCTGATCGCGGCAAGTCTCGGGCTGCGCAGTGTGTTCTTCGTGACCGCGGCGATTCTGCTGGTGATCGCGGCCTATTTGCCGTTCGGGATCCGCGAGCCGGGGCGCAACCAGGGCTCCAGTGGGGCGCCAAACTAGCCCTTCACGTAGGCCAGCTTCTCGGCAACGAGCCCGTCGCGGACGCGGAAGAGGTCGACGCCGCGCACGTGGCCCGAGCCCCAGTCGTAGCGCCAGCGGATGACGCAGCGATCGCCGGCCGCGAACTGGTCCTCCGCTTCGAACCGCGCCCCAGGATTGGCTCCGAAGAAGCGTTCCCAGAAGGCCCGTACGGCCGCCTGGCCGACACAACGTTCCCCATCTGGCGCGCCCGTGCCTTCGAAGACGCAATCCTCGGTCATCGCCGCCATCACGCCATCGACGTCGTGGCGATCGAACGCGGCATTGAACCGAGCAATCGCGGTAAGCGTCGCGGTGGTCTGCTCGTCCAGAGTCGTGGTCATGCTCGTCTCCCCGTCATCGCCAGGAGCCTGGTCTGCGCATCGGCGTCCGCATCGACAGGCAAGTCCTCGCCAAATACGCCCGCGCTACGAAATTGTGTGGTCAGCTGCCGTGCCACTGGTAGGCAGGCTGCCACCAGCTCCGGATCGAGCCGCGTGTCCTGTCCGGTCGCTTTTGCAATATCCCAGCCATGGACGACGGTGTCGAGCAGAAGCTGGCCGACGTAGTCGGAGCCGGAGTAGTCACCGAATGACAGGTGACACGTCGCCTCCATCGCACCCGGTGCCGTGGATGCAGCGGAGGCCGCGCGCACTGAATCCCGGTACGCAGCAGCCGGATCGTCGCCAGCGAGGTCACCCTCGAGCCGATAACCGACTTCGCCGATCGTCTTCCCCTGCAGGAGCTCCACCGCCCACAGGTTCTCGCCCACGAGATGGTTGGCAATGTCCTTGACGTTCCATTCGGAACAGGGTGTTGGATTGGTCCACTGGTCCGGTTGGACTGAATCGAGACACGCGCTGGTGTGGGCCATTGCTTTCACGTAGAGGTCGCCAGTAGCGATCGTGGTCATGCGTACTCCTCCCCTCGCCTCCCTCATCACCTGGACGAGCTTACCTACTAGTAAGTAAACTGTCAAGATGGCGGACACAGCCTCCCAGATCCTGGATGTCGCCGAGCGCCTGGTCCAGAAGCGAGGCTTCAATGGCTTCAGTTACGCGGATGTTGCCGCCGAGCTGCACCTCACCAAGGCTGCGCTGCACTACCACTTCGCCGGCAAGGCTGAGCTCGGCGAAGCGCTCATCGAGCGCTATACGACGCGATTCGGCGAGGCCCTCGGTAATCTCGACGCGAGCGACGTCCGCGCTCCGGCCAAGCTGCAAGGCTACGCGGAGCTGTACCTGGACGTGCTGCGCGCGAAACGGATGTGCCTCTGCGGCATGCTGGCCGCCGAATATCAGACCCTGCCGAAACCCATGCAGAATGCAGTCATCCGCTTCTTCGATGCCAACGAAAGCTGGCTCGAGCGTGTTGTCGACCAGGGTCAGCGCGAAGGGACCCTCCACGCCGACGGGTCCGCGAAGGACATGGCGCGGGCGATCGTGGGCGCCTTCGAGGGAGCCATGCTCGTGGCCCGCCCCTATGGCGACATCACGCGTTTCCAGTCTGCTGTCGGCCCGCTGCTCGCGGGACTGGTTGCCGCGTCGCGTTAGTAGGGGAACCAGTCCATTTCGTGCGACTGGGTGTAGCGCGCGAGCCGGACCGCCAGGTGCTCCTGTAGCTGGATGGTCAGTCCGCCATCAACGGGCAACGCATGACCGGTGATGAAGGAAGCCTCATCGGAGCAGAGAAAGACGATCGCGTTGGCGATATCCAGCGGCGTACCGGTGCGTCGGACCGGGTACTGCTCGGCGAAAAACTGCAGCGCCTCCGGGTGGTCGTTCCACCGCTCCGCCATTCGCTCCGTGACGATATGGCCTGGACAGATGGCGTTCACGCGGATACCGACGGGCCCGTACTCCACGGCGAGCTGCTTCGTCAGACCGATGACGCCGTGTTTCAAAGTTTCATACACCAGCTGCCCGGGCTCGGCCAGCAAACCGTGCACCGACGACAGGTTCACGATCGAGGCATTACCGGTCGATCGCATGTGCGGGACCGCGTATTTGACGGCGCGGAACATCGCCTTGAGGCCAACGGCCATGGCGCGGTCCCACGACTCCTCAGGGACGCGGGTCGCGTCGGGTCTGCCACCGACACCAACGCCGCCGAACGCGTTGTTCACCAGGATGTGGAGTGTTTGGAACCGACCGACCGCCTCTTCGACCATGTGGCGGACGCCATCCTCCGTCCCGACATCCGACTGAAGGGCTTCCGCCTGACCGCCCGCGGAGCGGATGCGCTCGACGTTCGATCGCGCTGCCTCGCCGTCGACGTCGACGACGAGCACGCGCGCACCTTCCTCCGCCAGACGGCGCGCCGTGGCGCCGCCGATCCCCATTCCACCGCCGGTCACGATGGCCACGCGGTCTCTCAGACGCTGCATATCAGTCATCAATGAAACAGGATGCACCCGGGCGCGCCGACCTGTGTCACCTGCCCCGTTGGCACGAGCTCGCCCGTAGATGCATTGATCTCGAACTGGACGATCGTGTCGCTGTTCTGGTTGGCGGCGTACAGCCACTTGCCAGTTGGATCGATGGCGAAGGTGCGCGGAGTCTTGCCTTGCGTCGAGACGTGGCCGCGCGCCTCTATGTGGCCGGTCGAGGCATCGATGGCGAAGCAGGCGATG